>SHUM01000014.1 GCA_009691245.1 Acidobacteriota bacterium
GTTGTCTTCCCGCTGGCCACCGCCACTTCAACCTGCCGCAACACCGTTACGATCTGCTCTGGTTTGTACCTCTGCATCGGCATATTCAAATACCTCCTTCATGAGATTCTCTCTCACTTCGGCTGGTATCGAAATCGCCGGGCAGGTCAATCTTGCTGAATCCGTTGATGGGCATTAGGCCCGAGCGCGTCGTGAAAACATAATCCCCAGCGGTGAAGCGTGGCAGGCCAGTCAATAGCTTCATCGCTGCCGCGCTTAACGGCACATCGTGAATCCGCTTCGCCTTCGTCGCTTCCTTCGGCAATGTCCACATGCGCGCCGCCGCGTCTACCTGCCCCCACTTCATGTGCGCGGCTTCATTCAATCTCTGCCCGGTCAAAATCAATAATTGCAGATGCGCCCCGCGCCGAAGCCGGGAGTACGCGGACCTTACAAGAAAAGAATTTCAAGCTGAGGCACTACCCGGGACTCAACAATATTGACATTGCCATAGGGACGCAATATATTGCTCCCAGTCTAGAAAACTTTTAACCTTGGAGGCGAACTATGAAGCTGCGGGAGGCTTTGAGGACCGGATTCGTTTTCCTGTTTCTCTGCTGCGGGTGCGCATCGGCACAGGTTACGTCTGGAACGATTTCTGGCACCTTAACGGATGACACCGGAGCGGTTGTTCCAGGAGCATTGGTAACCGGTACCAACGTGGAAACGGGATTCACTCGAACGATTGAGACCGATGCCAGAGGCGCCTATCACCTGCGGCAACTGCCCGTGGGTTCATATGATGTCAAGGCGGAAGCGACCGGATTTCAGACCTCTCTCCAAAAAGGCATCAAACTGACGGTGGGCCAGGAAGCCGTGATTGATCTGGGACTTCATGTAGGGGCGGTTGCAGAAACGGTGACGATTACCAGTGAAGCTCCCATGGTGGAAACTACGACTTCTTCCGTGTCGGCGCTGGTCGATGATCGTCAGATTCGCGCCCTGCCCTTGAATGGGCGGGACTACACCCAACTAGTGACCCTGCAAATGGGGGCGGTGGAGGCCGACCGAAAGGGAGGCGGGAACATAGGCCGGGGAACCGGGAAGAGGATTTCAGTCAATGGATCCAGGCCTACTTCCAACGCTTATCTCGTGGATGGGACCGAGATAGGGGACCACATGGGACAAGCACCCGGAGGGGTCTCGGGCCAGGCTTTGGGCGTGGAGGCGATCCGGGAGTTCTCGGTCCTGACGACCAGCTATAGCGCGGCATACCCGAGCCAGGGCGGGGCGGTTGTGAATGCCATCACACAGTCGGGTACCAATGACATTCATGGCGCGCTCTTCGAATTTCTCCGCAACAGCGCGATGGACTCCAACGAATGGGTAAACAATCGAAACCGGACCCTCCAGCCCGGCTTCAAGCGGAACCAATTCGGATTCGCTCTCGGCGGGCCTGTTGCGAAAGACAAAACATTCTATTTTGGGTCGATCGAGTTGTTGAAGGAGCGATTGGGGAAGTCCACCACCATTCCCGTGCCTGATGAAAACGCACGGAGGGGGTTGATTCCTATTGTGGACTCGCAGGGAAATGTCAGCGGATATAATAATGTGGGTGTCCATGCCGATATCGCGCCTTTCATGAATCTGTACCAACCGATCAACGGACAACGATTCCCCAGCCTCGGGACCGGCGAGTTCTTCAATGTGTTCAGCCAGCCCACGGACGAAAATTATTGGATGTCTCGTGTGGACCATCGATTCTCGGAGTCCAACAGCGCTTTCGTCCGCTACACCTTCGACAACTCGAAGGTATCGTCTCCCAATCTCACTTCAACCGCCGTGAATACGTCAAAAATACGGTGGCAGTATGCCACCGTGGAACACAGTCATGTTTATTCGCCGACCTGGATTAACACATTCCGGCTCGGCTGGAACCGCAGCCATGCCCAGGAAACGAGTCCGATTACGTTTAGTAATCTTCCAAGCCGGTTTGACTTTACTCCCGGTCACTCGTTTGGAGAGCAATCTACGCTTTCAGTAACAGGCGGCGTGCTGGGCACCCTAGGAGGGGATCCCACGCGCGACTACATCACGAACTTCTACCAAGTGATGGAAGATGTCCTGACCACGCAGCGCTCTCATCAACTCCGATTCGGTGGCCGCGTCGGAAAATTCGGGAACAACTGGTATCTCCCCACCAATACCTATGGGGTTTACTCGTTTGCAAACCTCGAATCTTTCTTGACGGCCAGGCCACAGTCTTTCCAGGGCATGAATCCGGAGGGCGCGGATACCTTTCGAAGTTATGTCCAGTGGATGATTGCTGGATACGTGGACGATAAATACCAGGTGCGGCCCAACCTGGTTTTGAACCTGGGCTTGCGGTACGAGATGGCCAAAGTCCCGACAGAGAAGCATAATCGCTTGTGGGCTTTTCGCACGGCATCGGATCTCTTTCCGACTCAGGGTCCGCTTTACAAGAGCACCTCGCAGATGTGGAATATCCAGCCCCGGATTGGCTTTGCCTGGAATGTGCGCGGGGATGGAAAGACAGCCGTGCGGGCCGGTTTTGGCGTATACCAGCAGTATCTTCGTTCTCCGTATTGGGGCACTCTGGGACTGCGCCAGCCTCCTCTCTTTAATCTTGTGACTGCTAATAATCCGCCGTTCCTGAGTGTTTACCGAACGGTTGACCCGGCAAGTCTGCGGCCCAGTTTACAGTCCGGAAATTACGATATAGACCCGCCCTATCTGTTACAGCAAAACTTCACCGTGCAACACCAGATCATGGCGGCAACATCACTGACGGTTTCTTATGTGGGCTCTCGGGGAAATCATCTGGCGGCGATACGGTCGGTTAATATCAAGGCGCCGACGATCTTGACAGACGGTCGCAAGTGTTACAATTTCACGGGAGGCAACCCCTCTTGTCCTAACGGCAGCCTGACTCTGCTCAACCCCAACCTTCAGTCTGATAGCCGGTCGTACTCGGATGGGCAGTCCTTCTTCAACTCCCTGCAAATGAATCTCAGTCAGCGCCTGCAGCGCGGCCTGCAAATGGGACTCTCCTACACTTTCTCGAAATTGATTGATGAAGGCCCGGACCGCTGGGATAGCACGGGTGCTCCCGGATCGGCCGATCCGGGCTCGCAGGATCCATTTGATCACAAGGAGAGACGCGGCCCGAGTCCGCTGGATGTACGGAACAACCTGGTAGTCAATTTTCTTTATGAACTTCCTAAAACCGGTTTTCAGAGCAGCATCCCAAAACACCTGCTGGATGGCTGGCAAGTGAACGGAATCCTGCGGAGTTCTTCCGGCAAGCCCTTTACGCCCGTCCTGGGTTATAACCGGGTTGAAACCGGGCTCACCAACGCCGGCTCTTCCCGTCCGAATTTGAAAGCAGGGGCAAACAATAACCCGGTTCTGGGAGGGCCTGACAAGTATTTTGATGCCAGTTCATTCGAACTGCAGCCGCGAGGATTTTTGGGGAACGCCGGAGTCGGCACGATCAGCGGACCGGGATTTGCCAATCTGGATTTTGGATTGGTGAAGCTCATTTCTTTTAGTGAGCGTCGGAGCATAGAATTCCGGACGGAATTCTTCAACCTCCTGAACCATCCGAACTACCTGACTCCCCGGGGAGTGATTCAGACCAGCGCGACAGCGCCTTTCCCGAGCCCCACGGCGGCACGAATCGATGACACCGTTAACACGGCGCGGCAAATCCAGTTGGCGCTCAAGATCGCATTCTGAATGCGGGCAAGGTGGGTGGTATTTCCGCAACCAAGTATTGTTAAGAAGCCGCTGAAATCGCCGGGGCACTCAGGAAGCGGGGCGGCCTCTTTCTCTTCTACCACATCGAGAGCTGCTAGCTGAATCGTAAGCCCCGATAGGAATATTCAAGCGTAGCGACGCAGCAGGATTTACCTCCTTTGGCCGGAACCGAACTCTAAACTGAAATTGATTTTCCGCAGGACATGCCGGCGCACTCCTCCGGCTCAGCGGCTGGTTTTTTCCGCCAGCCACTTGGAGACTACCTTAAGGGAAACGCTGTTGGAGACCCCTCCGTCCGGTGGAGCGGTCAGCACCGTAATCTTCACGGTACGATCGCCATAAACTCCGACGCGCTGTTCCGGATTGGTGCCCAGCACGAAGCGGTTCGGCGTGGCCTGCGCGGCGACGCTGGCCGGTATTTTCGCCTTTAGGGTGCGAATATCTAGAAAGGTTGTGGGCACCGCAACACCGTCCACCCGCACCACGGAGTCGGGAAGAAAGCCTTCGCCATCCACGACCAATTCAAATTCCGCGATCCCCTCGGCTACCCGATGAGGCATGATTGCGCTGATTTCCGGCTCCTGGATAAACGGAGTGGGCCGAACCAGGTTGGCCGGCGCCGAGGTATAGTGCGCGGTATATCCCAAGGAGATGAACTCCCCGCCCTTCATTACGCGTTCGATGACGCGGGCGTTGGCGATGTCCTGCAAGGGATTGGCGGACAGAACGAGCAGATCGGCATAACTGCCCTCCGCGAGCACGCCCACCAGCGGGCGGGTGGCCGGCTTCCTTCGCGCCGTGATCATCTCGGCTCCCCAAAGCCCGAACGACTGCAGTGCCTGCATCGGCGTCAGACCACTTTCGACTAGCATGGCCAGTTCCAGATGCACAGCAAGTCCGGCGGTGCCGATCGAAGGCGTGTCCACGCCGCCCATCACTTTTCCTCCCAGCGCCACCCACCGCTTCACAAAGGCGCCGGCCAAGTGGTAGGCCTCCTTCGACTGCTTCACCTCCTCGTCGCTCAAGCGGGCGACCAGAACCTGTGCTCCGTACTTAGTGGAAAAACTTCGCGTGGTTCGGAATTTGCTTAAGAGGCCGTCGGCTAGATTCTTCGGGTAGTATGTCATCAGAGCCGGGTTGCGGTAGATGTTGTAAGAGTCCGTCTCGAACTGCGCAGCCATGTTCGCTTGCGAGCCAAATTCGTAGAGCAGCGTCGGATTGATATAAGCTGTTCCGTGCCGAATCACTTCCTGAATCAACGAGTCCATGCGCGCGCCGCCCTTCAAAAATAGGCCCCAATGCAGGTACTGGCCTTCGCGGAAGTTTTCGGCCTCCTCTGGGGTCATCAGGGACACCGCGCATCCCCACAAATGTTCCAGGATGTCCAATCCCGCCGCAGCAGCGTCCCGGCAATTCTCCGCGTGTCCAATGATGGCGAAACCGGCCTCATGTATCTCCTCCGCCATCCATTGGTACGGCTGCCTGATTTGTTCGTTATACACCGGCAGCTTGGCGAACTCTGGTTCCCTCTTCATCCACTCCCGAACATTAGTGCGGACCTGTTCCCTGGTCATCGCAGGCGATAAGGAAAGGGAGCCGCCAGAATCGTAAAGCCGGGGAACGCGATTATCTGACCTTTGCGATTCCCGGTAATAGGCATCTCCGTAGACATCTCGGGCCTGCATGGAGACTACTGTCGTTACGCCGTGATTGAGCAGTAACTCGCCGAGCCAGCGCTGATAATGCACGTGACTATCCACGAATCCGGGAATGACGAACTTACCGGCGAGCTCCACGACCGCGGCGTCGGCGGGGTAACGGGTTTGCTTTTCTCCAGCGGCTCGTACTTTGTCACCCTCGATGACGATCACGGCGTCGGGAACCGGTGGCTGGCCGGTTCCGTCGATCAACGTCGCGCCTTTGAGAACCAGCACCTTGCTTGTTTGGTTTTGCTGCGGCCAGCCCAGCGCAAGGAAACTCAGCGCGACAATTGCCAATGCGACCCAGCAAAATTGTCGCCAATACATGAGCGGGTCCCTCCGTTCCGGAAATACTTTTGCCATGCGACTCCTGCCGCAGTCAATTCCACTTGCTACTTTCCGAAGAAATCCAATTCTGCCTGATTGAATTCTTTGGGATTGTCCACGTTGACCACACGCGCTCCACCGGAATTAATCTCTTGGTCTTCCCACGAGTGAAAATATACACGAATTTCGGTCTAACCGAGCACAATTGTTCTCCGATAGGGTGGTCGGCTCCGAACTGGCCTTTTCAAAAACTGCTTCCTTCTGGGTCTTTCCTGAGATCGATTTCTTCATCGCCACAACCGGTGGCGCGACCCTGCTCCGATGGTAAGAGACGCCATCCGCCTGAGGCACCCCTGACTATTCATGAGACGGCTTCTCGATCAACATTCGCTTTTCACCGCAGACGGAGTTTTTCGGTAGGCACACCCATTCTTGAATCAGGCGAAGCTGCTTAGAAACAGCAGACTTAGCCCAATGAAAGCTGATTCCACAAGGCAACATCGACGACGAAATTGCCAACCGGCAGAGTTCTGAAATCATCGCCTAGGGCGCAGGTCGCCGTTCAAATCCCCTTCGAGGTCGCAGGGCAGACCACGGCGTCGCTGGTGGTAACGGTCTCTGGTCAATCCAGCGCGCCCCGGACGATTAATGTCGCGCCCACGGCTCCGGGTTTCTTTACACTTAACCAAGCAGGCTCTGGACCCGCGGTGGTATTGCACTCCGATGGCGCAACGCCTGTTACCGCGGAGAATCCGGCACGCCTGAATGAAGTAGTCATTTTCTACTTAACAGGCCTGGGAGCGCTGAGTTCTCCTCTGGAGACGGGTGCCCCTGCAGGGGGCAATCCATCCGCCGCAACGGCGACATTGACGATTGGCGGAATCGGGGGAAGCGGGATTTCTGCCGTAGTTGACTACGCGGGCGCGGCGCCTGGTTTTGTAGGCTTGAATCAGGTGAATGCGCGAATCCCGGCGAATGCTCCCCTCGGGGGCAGGTTGAGCAATCAGGTAACCATTCCTATTGGGCAGTAAATCTTGGGTGGCGCGTGGCCGGATTATTTTCGGCCACGCATTCTTTCGCAACGAATCTATCTTAAGCAGTCTATAATGTGCGGGTTGTTTAATCTCCCGTTGCATGGTGATCCCCATTGTCAGAAGAACAATCCGCACCCTCTTCGCTTAGAACCATTGGACTCATATTGGGGCCGATGCTGTTTGCCGGCGCATTGATTTACCCCGCTCCCGAAGGAATGTCCCTTGAGGCCAAGCGCACCGCGGCGGTGGTGCTGCTGATGGCTGTCTGGTGGATTACCGAAGCCGTCGAGATGGCCATCACCTCGCTGCTCCCGCTGGTCCTGTTCCCCGTTCTTGGAATACTTCCCAGCGAAAAAGTCGCGCCCTATTACACTGACCACGTTATCTTCCTTTACTTCGGTGGCTTTGTGGTCGCGCTGGCCATACAGAAGTGGAATCTACACCGGCGCATCGCGCTGCATACCATTCGCATGGTGGGGACGGAGCCGACGAAACTCGTGCTGGGCTTCATGATCGCCACCGCATTCCTGTCCATGTGGATGTCCAACACCGCCTGCGCCATGATGATGTTTCCCATCGGCATCGCCGTGGTGCTGCAACTGGCGGGCGAAGAAGGGCAGCCGCCTGATCGCCGTATACTCGATAATTTCGGCTCGGTGCTGATGTTGAGTATCGCCTATGCCTCCAGCCTGGGCGGCATCGGCACGCTGATCGGCACGCCCACCAATCTTGTCTTTGCCGGCGCGGCTACCAAACTGGTTCCCGGTGGGCCGGAGATTCAATTCCTGAAATGGATGGCCATCGGCGTCCCCGTCGTGATCATCTTTTTGCCGATCTGCTGGTTCTATCTGTGCCGCTATAGCTCGCCCGTGCCGCTGAGCCAGATCAAGTTTCGCAGCGGCCAGCATGTGATCGAAGACGAGCTGCGCAAAATGGGCCGCATCACTCGCGAGGAGATGCTCCTGCTGGTTGTGTGGGCATTCATGGCGCTGCTGTGGATCTTCCGCTCGCCGCTCAATCTTGGATCGTTCACGATTCCCGGATGGTCGCAACTGTTCGCCAAGCGCGCCTTCCTGCATGACGCCACCGTGGCCATGGCCGCCGGCATTTTGCTTTGCCTGATTCCGTCATCAAAAATGAAGGGCGGGGAAAACGGCGGAAAACCGGAACGAGTATACCTGATCGATTGGGACACGATCCGCAAAGGAGTCCCGTGGGGCGTGCTATTCCTATTTGGTGGCGGATTCGCGCTGGCCGCCGGCATGGAGGCGACGGGCCTGTCGGCATGGCTCGGGACCATCTTCGGTAAACTCGCGGGCATCCCGCCATTTCTGATTGTTCTGATTGTTTGCCTCGGCGTTACATTTCTCTCCGAGATCGCCTCGAACACCGCCACCGCCGTCATGGCCATGCCCATTCTCGCCGCCACCGCGGGACAGGTGGGCCTGCATCCCTACCTCATCATGATCGCCGGCACCATCGCCGCCTCCTACGGATTCATGCTGCCCGTGGCCACGCCTCCGAACGCCATCGTCTACAGCAGCGGCTGGATTCCCGCTCCGCAAATGGCCAAGACCGGCCTCGCCCTCGACTTAATGGGCGTTCTGCTAGTAGCCGCGATGGTCTACCTGCTCGTCGGCCCCGTCTTCGGCATCCCGGTCTAGATGACAAACATTGCAAGTTTGACGTCGTTGCCTATGGAACTTGTCCTGTCGTCGTTTGCAGCTTATCATTGCGCCTATGGCAAAACTCAATGTTCAGCAGATTCGGAATCTGGCACGAACCATCATCGCCGAGAACCCGGGAGGTATTCGATATAGCGTCTTAATAAACGACAATATTTCACCGCAGTCTCCGGAAACCCCAAGGAGCACGATAGGTGGTGCAGTATATAACCTGGACACTTTATTTACCGATGAGATATCCAAGCCCAGCCGCGGTCTCTACGTGCCGGTTGCCAGATCAGGAAACGACATCGCCGCACTTGGGAGTGCTGAGCAAGTGGCGGGGACCGGGATCAAGGTAAGGGAAACCGATTTTTACGAGCCTTTCGCCCTATGGCTCAAGAACGATTTGGATGAAGTCACCGAAGTTAGGTCGCTTGGTGGGGCCGGCTTAAAGTAAAAATGGGGAACGCCCGATGTAGTCGGTGTTTACAAGCCGCTCGCCAGCAACCTGATCAAGTTTCCTATCGAGATCGTTTCTGCTGAAATCAAAATTGATCCACTAGCGCCGGTTGTGGCTTTCGGCCAAGCTGTTGCTTACAGATTGTTTTCGACGAAGACTTACATTGCGATGCCGACGACCTTGACAGAGGAGGATCAGAGTCGGTTGGAATCCCTCTGCATGCTCTTCGGAGTCGGGCTGGTCCTATTTGATCTCAACAAGGAGATTCCACAGTTCTCGATTCGCGTGCGTGCTCAACGATTTTCACCGGATATGTTTTACGTCAATGAATTCGCTGATCGTCTAAAACACCATGACGCCGAAATCTTTGAAGGACTGTTCGGGTGAATTCTTCGGGTAGTGGGATCGCTAGGGTGTGAGTTTGCTGCTCTTGCGCTTTTAAAATTGTAAATACATAATGTCAATATAAATGTATGGACTACGTTTGGGACCACCAAAAGAATCGCCGGAACGTAGTCCGGCACGGCATTGGGTTCGAGGATGCCGTCAAGATATTCGAGGGGCCCACGCTGGAGCAGGTGGACACGCGGTTTGATTACGGCGAGGTGCGTGTTTACGCGGTGGGAGTGGTAAACGGCTTCGAGATCACGGTGATCTACACGGACGCCCCTCACGGCGGGCGGCGAATCATCTCGGCCTGGAGGGCTGAACGACATGAAAGAGAAGCTTACTGGAAAAACATCGGCTAAGACCGGGGCTAAGTCTGGGGTTAAGCAGGCCACCGATTGGAAGCGGGTCCGGTCCCGGAGCGAGACCCAAGTCCGCCGGGCGATCGCGGGCGATTCGGAGGCGCGAGCAACTGACGCGGAGTTCTGGAAGAACGCGCGAGTGGTAATGCCTCTGGCGAAGGAAACCATCACCATCCGCCTGGATGCCGATCTGCTGGAGTGGCTCCGCAAGCAAAAGCGCTATCAGACGCGCATCAACGCAGTGCTGCGAAGCTACATGCATGGGAATATGGGTTCCCGACGGCTCAGCGCCCGTTAGTCTAGGGGGAAGATGAAAGAATACTGCTTTGCGGCTTCCATCACTATCCCCGGACCAGGCCCCAGCGGCGCTGCATGCGCCGTTCGATCCATTGGAAGACGGTCAGGTCGATGGCGTAGCCGAGCAGCATGATCAGGATCATCACCGCGATTACCTGACTCATGTCGTTCAGGTCGCGGCCCATCATGAGCAGGTGGCCGAGGCCGAGCGAGACGAAAAGCATTTCGCCGGAGATCAGTGAGCGCCAGGCAAAGGCCCAACCCTGTTTCAGCCCACCCAGCAAATGCGGCATGCTGGCTGGCAGCAGGACATGTGTGAATTGATTCATCCCCGTGGCCCCAAGATTCCTGCCAGCCTGAAGCAGAATGTGCGGCACGTGGCGCAGTCCGATCTCGGTGCTGATGGAGACGGCCAGCACCGATCCCATTACCGTTACGAACAGGATCGCGTTCTCACTTAGCCCAAACCACAACACTGCCAGCGGCAGCCAGCAAATGCTCGGTAGACTCTGCAAGCCCAAGATCAGCTTGCCGACGGTTGACTCCATGAACTCATTGGTGGCGATCAGGAAGCCCATGGCGACTCCCAGAACAACTGACAAGATATATCCAATGAGAATCCGCTTCATGCTGATGCCGATCGCCACTGGAATGGTGTTGTCTTGTATGCCATACCACATCGCTTCCAGCACCATATACGGCGACGGCAGCAGGTAGGTCGGCCAGAATTCCGCCCAGACGATCGCCTGCCAGAACAGGACCAGACCGATGTAAAAGAGAATCTGCTTAAGTTTTTTCATCATCGTGATACTCTTCCCTGACCGAGCGGTCGATCTCTTCGCGCAACTGCGCCATTAATCTACGAGCCACCACGGCCAGCTCTGGGTCTTCGAGTTGGCGGGGCCGCGGCAATTCAATGAAGAAGGCGCTCTTCACGCGACCGGGCCGGAAGGTCAGCAGGACCACGCGGTCCCCGAGCCGCACGGCCTCGCGCATGTTGTGCGTAACAAAAATAATCGTGCTCCTGGTCTCCTGCCAAACCCGCTCCAGCTCGTCGTGCAGGCGGTCCCGCGTCTGGGCGTCCAGCGCCGCGAACGGCTCGTCCATCAGCAGAACAGCGGGTTCCAGCACCAGCGCGCGGGCCAGCGCGACACGCTGTCGCATCCCTCCAGACAGTTCGTGGATATAGCTTTCTTCAAACTTGGAGAGATGGACGAGCTGGAGGAATCTCCGCGCACGATCCCGGCGTTCTGCCGCGGGGATGCCCTTCATGCGCATGCCGAATTCCACGTTCTGCCGCACGTTCAGCCAAGGGAAAAGGGCCAGGTCCTGAAAGATCAGGATCGTGCCATGTACCGGCCCGTCAATCCGTTTTCCACTGGTGTAAATTTGTCCAGAGGTCGGCTGATCCAGTCCAGCCATAATATTCAGCAGTGTGGATTTCCCGCAACCCGATGGTCCAACGACGCAGAGAAATTCGCCTTCCTTCACATTCAAGTTGATCTTGTCCAGCGCCAGCGTGCTTCCGGTCTCACCCGCGTAGGAGCGCGAGACATTCTCAAGCAGCAGCATACTTTCTCTTAGCCAGGGTGTTTGCGACGGTTGCGACATCTATGCTGCTCCGCAGTGCTGAAATAAACGATGATCGGTAGCGCGATGAACCGCGCTGGCGGGCGAAACGATTATCCTACCAGTGAACCCGCTGATTTCCTGAAAAATTACCCGCCTGCCTGGATTCGCGTATCCTTAGCGAAACCCCGGTTCTCCGTGTTCTTTCAGAATCTCATTCAATAGCGTGAGGTCGTATATTCCATTTAAATTAATCTGCTGGCGCCCCAGAAGCCCCAGATCAAAAGCCGACTTTGCTGATTTCAGGGTTGGGTCTCGCAACGGATCAACGGTGAATTCAAGTCGGGAGAGCGATTCATCAAGGAGAGCCAGGGGCAGAGCCTTTGTCGTCTCCCGCCGAATCTCCTGATTGAGAACGCGCTTGGCCTCGTCCAGATTTAACTTCATCCATTCAGTCATTGCAACGTGCGCCCGCAGCCACCTTCGCACCAACTCCGGATGTTGATTTAGGAACTCAGCGCGAACGATCACCACGGTCGTGGCAAATTGACCATTCGGCCACAAGCTGCGCTCGTCGATGAATCGTTTCCCATTCGCTTCGCGAATCAGACGCGTCGCCCATGGCTCGGGTGCCCATGCCGCGTCCAATTCCTTGCGTGCAAACAGCGTCAATTGATCGGCATTCGCCATGGGCATGACCCGAACGTCGCCGCCTCGTTCCCACGATTGCATGTCATGTGATAGCAGCCATGCACGCAGTGCCACATCCTGCGTATTCCCAAGCTGAGGCGTGGCTACCCGCTTGCCGCGAAAATCTTCAGGGCTGCGTATTCCTGAATCCGCTCGAACGATCAGCGAAGCGCCGCCACTTAAAGCTCCGGCTACAATGCGCAGCGCTTTCCCCTGCGATCGTACATAGCCTGAGATGGCCGGATTGGGGCCCACGTAGGCGATGTCCAACTGACTCGCGAAGATCGCCTCGATGATGGAAGGTCCGGCGTTGAATATTTTCCAATCGATCTTCGCATTATTGCCGAGGGCCTTCTGGTACGCGCCGTTGGCCTGCGCAATTAACGCCTGGGCATGAGTAATATTCGGCATATGTGCCGCGCGAATGATTACCTGCGAGGTTGTCTGTGAGTGCGTGCTCGATGCCGAAGCGAGCATGATGATTACGGCCATCACACGAGTCCAGCGACTTGTCGTCGGATTCTTTATTCCCATGATCTTGCCCAATCCAGCCAACTCTTCCTGTTCCGCCGAACCATTGTCAAAACATTGCCTGCGTGCTCGACGCGTACCGACCAAGCTGTTTGCTGCCGACCGTATCCTTGATGGCGCGACTGATTGCGGGTAAGTCTCTTGCTGATTGAAGTTCAGAGGTCTGGCTCATCGGCTGTGCGGTCGGTTAGTTACACCGACAACAACAGGCGCACCGGGCAATGCGAATTCCGCCGTGAGTCAAAGTCGAGTACATCCTCTGAAAGTAAGCCCAGTGCGGGAGATTGTCAAGGCACCGCCTGCGATGGCACTGATCTCAGGCTAGACAGGTGCGCCAAACTGTTCGCCCGGCGTAATTTGCGCCCCATTCATGAATTCTCGCGCACTCATGCGGCGGCGGCCTTCGAGCTGGACTTCAACGACTTGAAGAATGGTCTGCTCGCCACAGGCAACCAGGACGCCTTCCGTTCCATTGGCGATTGTGCCCACCGGTAACGCTGCGCCTGAATTGGCATGCACTGCTGGCCTGGCGGAGGTGATGACCAGCCGCTTGTTGCGAAATTCCGTGTAGATGCCCGGCCACGGTGTAAAGCCGCGCAGCCGATTGTAGATTCTTGTGGCGGACCAGGCCCAGTCGATCAGGCCGTCTTCCTTCTTGAGCAACGGCGCTTTCGATGCGCGGCTGTCGTCCTGCCTCTGGGGATGCAGACGGCCTGCCACCACGCCATCAAGCGTTTCCATCATCAAGTCTGCGCCCGCCACGCTCATCCGTTCCGCTAATTCGGGCGACGTCTCGTCGGGACCAATGGCCGTCTCCCATTGCAGTAGCGCGGGGCCGGTATCCATGCCCGGGTCCATGAGCATTGTCGTGTTGCCGGTGATGGTTTCGCCATTGGCGATGGCCCACTGAATGGGCGCGGCGCCTCTATATGCAGGCAACAGAGAAGCGTGCAGATTGATGCAGCCGTATCGCGGCAGCTCCAGCAACCAAGGCGGAAGAATCTGGCCGTAGCCGACCACAATCATCACGTCCGGCTGCAGACCTTCCAGAATGGCGCGCGGCTCGTCGCGCCGGATGCGCTCCGGTTGCTCGACGCGCAATCCCAACCGCAGCGCGGCCTCCTTCACAGGAGGCGGATGCAGCTTCTGCTCGCGCCCCACGGGGCGATCCGGCTGCGTGTACACGGCGGACATCTCATGCCCGCCGGCGACCAGCCGTTGCAGCGTGGGGATAGCGAATTTTGGGGAGCCGGCAAAGACAATTTTCATTGGTGGAAGGGACGGAGTCCGTCCGGCGCCTTTAAGCGTGATCGCGTAAAACGGGACTCTACGCCCACTCGCCCGCCTTGGTCAGCTTCTTGATCTTGCGAATAATCAACTCGCGCTTGAGTGTACTCAAATGCGAAAGATAGAGCCTGCCGTTGAGATGATCTGTCTCATGGCAGAAGGCGCGGGCGAGTAGTTCCTCGCCGGTCATGGTGAATTCCTTGCCCTTAGCATCGCGAGCGCGCACCGTGGCGCGCATGGGGCGCGTGAGTTTCTCGCGGAAATCCGGCACGCTCAGGCAGCCTTCTTCCTCCGTCTGTTTACCTTCCGTGGCGATAATCACTGGATTGCACAGCACGATTTTCTGATCGGGGTCTTTGCCGAATGTAATGTCAATCACCGCGAGGTGCTTGGAGACGCCAATTTGCGGCGCCGCCAGCCCCACGCCCTTGGCCGCATACATGGAATCGAACATATCCTCGATGAGCTTCTGCAACTGCTTGTCGTAGACGGTAATTGGCTCGGCAACTTTACTGAGTACCTCCGCCCCATATTTCACGATTGGGTGAACCATGAAGTTTTTTCTGCGCTCCGTTTGAGATAATTCCCTGCAAATGTTTTGTTACTCGGATTCGCTTGCGCCCGCCGCGCGAAGGCTGGTGGGTTCCACCATGGGTTCCACGTCGCCATGCTGTGATGAAGATACTGAATCGGAAGATTCCTCGGCTACATTGGAGATATCCAGTAGGCGAGGAGTTCGTCCAATCTGATCGAGCGGCTCGATATCCGGACCTGCTGTTCCGCCCAGCTCTTTGAGCCTTCTCGCCTGTACCAGCACCCGAGATTCAAACGATCCTGCCGCTCGATCAAAGCCGACTACTGCCTTGGTTAGCGACTTGCGCATGTCTTCCATATGCTCGGTGAATGTGGCGATGCGGGTGTAAAGCTCCCTGCCGAGGTCGCTAATCTGCTGAGCATTCTGCGCCATTTTTTCCTGCTGCCATCCGTACGCCATGGAGCGCAGCATGGCAATGAGGCTGGTGGGCGTGGCTAGCAGCACTCTCCGCTCCCAGCCGTATTCAATCAGATTTCGGTCCTGCTCAAGAGCGGCGGAAAACAATGACTCACCGGGCATGAAGAGGATGACAAAATCGGTGGCCGCGTCGAGAGTCTCCCAATAACTCTTGGCGCCCAAACTATTCATATGCTCGCGGACCTGTTTCGCATGACGGGCCAGGTGCGCAGCCCGCTCCGTTTCGCTGGGCGCGGAAACGGAATCCTGAAAAGCGTTGAGCGGAACTTTACTGTCGAGCGCGATGCGCCGTCCCGCGGGTAAGGTCACGATCATGTCGGGACGCAGCCGGCCCAACTCACCCTGTAGCGTCTCCTGCTCGGTAAAGTCGCAGTACGGAGACATGCCCGCCATCTCCACGACTCGCCGCAGGGCCAGTTCGCCCCAACTTCCGCGTGCCTGTGGCGTGCGTAACGCGGAGTCGAGACTCCCCGTTACTTTCTGCAATGAACTGAGTTGCTGGGTCAACCCGCCGTAGGCTTCCTGACGATGCTTCTCCATCTGCGCAATCTGCTGCTCGTAGCGGGTGAGCGTTTCCTGCAACGGCAGGATCAGTCCGCCGATGGCCTGCTGGCGCAGGTCCAGATCGCCCTTCGCTTCTGTCTGGAGTGTCTGTAGCTTATTGGTCGCGAGCTCCAGAAAGGATTGGTTGTTGCTGGCCAGCGCCTTGTGCGCCAGCGCGTCGAATGTGTCGATCAACTTCTTCTCAACTTCCTGAAAGTCGCGGCGTTGTTCCTCGATCTTTGTTTGCGCATTTCGGAGGTCAGCCTGCGCACTGGCCTTCTTCTCACCCTCCTCGCGGACCTGCTGCTGTAGCGTGGCGAGTTGTTGTTCTTTGCTTAGAACAACTGCATCCAGCGACTGCTTTTGCTCCACGGCTTGGGCCTGCGCGTCTTTCACGCGGGCCGCGGCGGCGAGCCAGGCAGCGGCGAAACCCGCCACCAATCCTGATATGAATAGAATAATTTCCGTCATGCTTGCGACTAGCCATTACGATTGAGATTTTTAGAAAGCACGCAGTTGCGCCTGGTAGCCGTCAAAATTACGCCGCGTCTCTTCGAGAGAGTCGCCGCCAAACTTTTCCAGGAAACAGCGCGCCAGCGTCAACGCGACCATGGCCTCGGCGGCGACACCGGCGGCGGGCACTACGCACACGTCGGAGCGCTCGTAGGCCGCCTTCACAATCTCCTTGGTTTCCATGTGTACCGATTGCAGCGGTCGCCGCAGCGTGGAGATGGGCTTCAGGTACCCGCGAACGACAAGGTCTTCACCGTTGGAGATGCCGCCTTCGAGTCCGCCAGCGTGATTTTCGGGCCGCGTGAATCGTCCCACCTCACGGTCATAGCCAATTTCATCATGAACTAGCGAGCCTACTGCCTGTGCATTCTCGATGCCCGTGCCGATCTCGACGGCCTTCACCGCCTGCAGCGACATCACCGCCTGCGCTAGCAGGCCATCCAGCCGCTCGTCCCAGTTGATGTGCGTGCCGATGCCGGGCGGAACATTGTGCGCGACGACTTCAAAGATTCCACCAAGCGTATCGCCGGTGCGCAGAATGTCATCCACCGCTTGCTTCATGGCCTGCTCGGCTTCGGGTTCGGTGCAGTTGAAATTGATTTCGTCCTGCGCGCAGACTTCGCGTATCCGCTGCCAGCTCGGCTGGCCCTTAATACGAACATCGCCGACGGCGATGACGTGGCTCAATACTTCAATGCCGAACTGTGCGAGCAACTGCTTGGCCAGCGCCCCGGCGGCCACTCGCGCCGCGCTCTCTCTCGCGCTCGACCGCTCCAGAATGTAGCGGGCTTCATGCAAATTGTATTTGAGCGATCCGGCCAGGTCGGCGTGTCCGGGGCGCGGCGGATTCAAGCCGCGATACTTCTCCGCCGTGTTTTCCTGCTCTTCCACAGGAAGCGATTCTGTCCAGTTCTCCCAATCTTTATTGACAATCAGCATGGCGATGGGAGCGCCTGTGGACTTGCTGCGCCGCACGCCAGAAAGGAGTTCGGCGTTGTCGGTTTCAATTTTCATTCGACCACCGCGTCCGTAGCCGCCCTGGCGGCGACGCAACTCGCGGTTGATGAAGGCGGGATCAATGGGCACGCCCGCTGGCAGTCCAGAGACCCACGCGACTAATCCCCGGCCGTGCGATTCACCTGCTGTGCTGAAACGAAACATTGCTCTGCAATTCGTCCTGATTCAAGAGTTTGGATGCTGCGCGCCAAGTCCAATAGGGAGCCTGCGAACTAACGTATATCTTATCTAGAATACATCA
Source organism: Acidobacteriota bacterium (assembly GCA_009691245.1). NCBI lineage: Bacteria > Pseudomonadati > Acidobacteriota > Acidobacteriota bacterium. The sequence goes on from SHUM01000014.1 coordinate 17,397, forward strand.
CTTTCAACACGCGTGCCCACGCGCGTGGGCTGCCTATGCAAGGCGGCCGAGGCGGGTTGGGCTTCTGCGCCGCTCACGGGTAGAGCCCACAACCGAAGGTGTTGCAATGGAAAGATTGCCAGTGATCGAGCGCCGGGCCTCATTTCATCCACATGAAAATCATCCCGTGCGGCGATGAACGGGAAGTTGTCCGCGGGATTGTCCGGGTCCCAGTCTTTGAGTCCGCCTCCAAGATAAAAGCCAAGACCATAGACCTGAGTGCGGTGCAAGTATAAGACTCCCATTTGCGTTGGCTCGATTCCCAGCGAGACAGCACGGTCAGCGACATTGCGGACAGAGGCAATCCCATTGACGACCGGTGTGAGATAGATCAGCAAGCCAAGCAGGCAAGCGCAGACCGCTAAACCGATGGTCCCCCCAGCTTCCAAAAGCAATCCACGCCACGCTAGCACGATCGCTCCTGCAATCAACAGAATCACCACACCCCATAATTGCAGGGGGATACCGCTATGGGTGATGGAACTCCACCAGCCCAGGTGGCCGGCCTGCTGAATTGCGTCGGTAAGGCCCGTGGCCAAGGTCTCCGGCAATACCCAGGAGAACAGGGGGACGAGGAGTAAGGTGGCGGCAGTTAAAGAGACCGCCGTTTTCCTCCAAGCCGCAGGCATGGCGGACTGAGGGGATGATTCGCCGTGATCTGAATCGACCAGCGTGCCAGCCAGTAAAAGACTTAGCGGCGGGAGGAGTGGAAGCAAGTAACCGGGTAGCTTGTTTTCAGCCAACGAAAAAAAGATAAACGGTAGCGCCACCCAATAAAGCAGCAGGGCCAGCCTGGGATCGCTGCCTATGGAACGCCCGCCGCCACGAATGGCCAACACCAGCCCCCAAAGCGAGGCAATCAGCAGTAGTGGAGTCCATGGATAGATCGCCGCAGGAAGTACGGAGAAGTAGAACCACCCGGGTTGCGGGTGCCCAATGATCTCGCCCGAGGTGAACCGCTGAAGGTTGTGGCGGATGAAAAATTCTTCGATGAACGGCCAGCCATTTTGCATGTAGCACAGCACGTACCACGGAAGAGCAATCAGGCCATACAACGCAACGGCGGGCGTGATCAGCATTTGTCGGATCAATGGCCAGTCCCGGCAATGCAGTATGCAGGCCAGGACTACGAGTCCCGCCAGTCCCACCGCCAGCGGGCCTTTGGCCAGCGTTGCCAGTGCCAGAATGGCGTAAAAGGCATAGAGCGCCCAGGTCGGGCGCTTGGCATGGTGATGGGCGATATTTTGCTGCGACGGCGTATTTGCGGCATCTCCCAGCCACCAAATGGCAAAGAATGCCAGCGAGGCCGAGAGCGTGGTTGTGAGTAGCATATCCATGGCGGCGGCGCGAGAAAAGCCGATCCAGCCGAGCGAGGTGGCCAGTATCAGGCAACTCCATTGCGCCGCCCGCTCGCCACGGAAACGGCGGGCGAACCAGTACCAGACGCCTAGAAACATCAGCGCAAACAAAGCGGAAGGCAGGCGCGCGGCGAATTCACTAACGCCAAGATGAAAGGCCGTAGCCGCCAGCCAGTAATAGAGTGGTGGTTTCTCGAACCAGGACTCGCCAAAGAGACGCGGCGTGATGTAATCGCCGCTCGTGTGCATGCCGCGCGCCACATCGGCGTAGCGCGGCTCGTCCGGTCCGACCAGCCCCATGGAGTTCAGGCCGGCCATCATCAGGATATAGGCGGCAACGCCGCACAACATGGAACGAAACATTGATAACCGCGAGATGGAATGCTTATTCATGAATAGCCGATTGTAAACCGGGATCAGAGCCGCGACCGCCAGGGAGCGGGCACGTTCAACGATTAGTGACCGTTGGCGGCGCCCGCTCCCTGGCGGTTGCGGCTCTGATCGGCGACCGCTTGGAGTAGTTTTCCGTGAATTCCTCCGAAGCCGCCGTTGGACATCACCACGATCACGTCGCCGGGCATGACCAGCGCGCTAAGGCGCGCGACAATCTGCTCCGTCGTACTGCCCATCTCCACGGCAACACCGCGACCGGCAATCAGTTTGCTCACATGGTCCAGGTTCATCCGTTCCGATTCCGGTATGCGATCCTGCTTAAAGACCCCTGCCAACATTACTTGATCGGCGACAGTCAGCGCATCGGCCAGTTCGTTCTCAAATACATTGCGGCGCAGCGTGTTGGAACGTGGTTCCAGAAGAGCCCATATACGGCGACTGGGAAATTTCGCGCGGGCGGCGTGCAGCGTCTCGCGGATGGCCGTCGGATGATGCGCGAAATCGTCCACTATCGTGACTCCAGCGGCTTCTCCCACTACCTCCATTCGCCGGCGTACTCCGGCGAACGAGTCCATCGCCCGCGCGATCTCGCTCCACTGAATGCCGTAATGCGAGGCCATGGCTACCGCACCAAGGGCATTCTGGACATTGTGTCGCCCGCAGAGTTGCATCGTGATTCGGCCTTTGCGCTGGCCGCTAAACGCCACGTCAAACGACGTGTCCGTCGCGGAGGTTGCAATCTCGCTTGCGCGCCAGTCGCCTTGCTCGATTCCGTAGGTTTCTACCGTGCAGTAGGCCCGTTCACAGGCTTGGCGGATGATTTCGCTCTCCGCGCAGGCAGCCAGATATCCGCGGCGCGGAATGAGATTGATCAGCCGCTGAAAGGCCACAGTAACGGCTTCCAGATCGCGATAGATGTCGGCATGGTCGAACTCAATGGAAGTAAGTATCGCGGCATCAGGACGATAGTGTAAAAACTTGGGGCCCTTGTCGAAGAAGGCCGTGTCGTATTCATCGGCTTCAATAATGAAGTAGCGGGAGTCGGCGGGGCCGCTGTCATAACCGCACGAAAAATTGTTGGGGACGCCGCCAATCAGGAATCCCGGTTGCAATCCGGCCGAGTAAAATATCCAACTGAGGATGGCAGTAACGGTGGTCTTTCCGTGGGTGCCGGCAATGGCAATCGTTTCGCGGCTGGAGAGGAACAACTCGCGGAGGATTTCAGGAAGAGAGGCGTAGGGAAGTTTGAGGTCGAGGACGGCCTCCAACTCCGCATTGCCGCGCGAGATGGCGTTTCCGATGATGGTGAGCTCAGGCCGCGGTTCGAGGTTCTCCGATCGGTAGCTTTCGCAGACGGGGATCTTCATCGCTGCGAGCTGCGTCGAGATAGGAGGGTAAATCTCCGCATCCGACCCGGTAACACGGTAGCCGGCTTGTTGGAGCAGTCCCGCCAGAGCGCCCATCGCGGTTCCAGCCACGCCGATCAGGTGAATATGCGCGCCGGGTCGCAGAGCGATCATTTGGGTTTCTTCTTCGCAGATTTATGAGTGGTCTTCGATTTCTTTTCCGCAGCTCGCACGGCTGGCTCCAGCGTGGTCAGCTTCACCGTGGCATCTGCTTCCAGCTTCGCTCGGATGCCCAACGGCAGGGTCAGGCAGTGGCCGGAGTTGTGTCCAAATCTCATCCCAAAGGCGATGGGAATATTCATTCCCTCAAAGGCTTGCAGAATTACGTTATGCAAAACCTCATGCGGCGGGGGACCCAGCGTGCAGCCCGGCATTTCACCGAAGATCACGCCCTTTATGTCCTTGAATTTTCCCGCGCGGCGCAACTGGAACAACATGCGGTCAATGCGGTACGGTTTTTCATCAACATCTTCAAGCAACAGAATCGACCCCGCTGTTGCAATTTCTTGCGGCGTGCCCAGCGTTGCCACCAGCAGGGAGAGGCATCCGCCCGCCAGCCAGCCTGTCGCAGTTCCGGGACGCAACACGACGGCGTCGGACTCCAGGTGATAGCCACGCACCACGTCGGCCAACATCTTTTCCATCATGGTCCGCTCGTAGCCGGTCTCCCCGGATGCCAGGTCTTTGGTCAGCATGGGGCCTTGAAAAGTCACCCACCCAAGCGTCTGACTGAGAAACGTCAGCAGTGTGGTGATGTCGCTGTAGCCCATAACAATCTTGGGAGTCAGGCGTTGCAGCCGCTGCAGATTGCTCCGCTGCGAGAGTTGCTCTACAACGTAGTTCGAGCCATACCCGCCGCGTGCGCAAAATACGGCACGAATGCCAGGGTCCTCCAGTTGCGCCAGCAACGCCTGCACGCGATCAGCGTGCGGCCCCGCGTAGAACTCTTGTCGTGCCAGAGTCTGCGGATGGCAGACCACGCGGTAGCCGATCGCCTCCAGTTCACGAATACCCTCATCCAACCGGCGACGATCCACAGGGCTGGCCGGAGCCACCAGGCCGATAGCATCGCCTCGTCGCAACGCGATCGGCTTGCGCACCGTTTTCTTGCTCGCCATTTTGAGCCACCCTCCTTGGGATGGGGATGCGGGACTTTGTTTGTGCTAAGAGCCTATGCTGCTTGCCTATGCTACGGGCACGTGCAACAACCTAAATCAAATACTGGCTAAATCAAATACTCGCCTTGAAATATGATTTCGGCGGGGCCGGTCAGATAGACACCGTCGGCCTCCCAGCGTACCGGAAGCGCTCCAGCCAGCGTGCGGACTTCCACAGGGCTCTCCGCGTGGCCATTCAGTATGGCGGCAACCGCTGCCGCGGAGCTGCCTGTGCCTGAAGAGTTTGTCTCGCCTACGCCGCGCTCCCAATAGCGCACTTCAATGGCGTGCTTCGAAACTGGCCGATAGAACTCAATGTTGGTGCGGTTCGGAAAGTATGGGTGCCGCTCGATCTCACGTCCGCAGTCCAGCCAGTTCCATTCAAAATTGTCCACTGCGATGGAGCAATGAGGATTACCCATTGAAGTGATGGTTGCTTTGCGTGGGCCGCCGGATAATGGTAATTCGTATCCAATCACCGGTTCGCCGACCGATTGCGGTGGGCGAAATGGAATCGAGTGCGCGTCGAAGATGGGCTTGCCCATGTGCATATCAAAAGTAAACTCAGTTCCCTTATGTGCCGTCAACTTGAGTTTTTTCACTCCGGCCACTGTCTGTACCGTTAGGTCGCGATCCCGCCCCGACGCATGGAGCAGATATGCCGCAACACAGCGCGTCCCGTTGCCGGAGATCTCCGCTTCGCTCCCATCGCTATTGAAAATGCGCAGGCTGGCGTCCACATCCGTTGTGATGCCAGGTACGGTCAGAAAGATCACGCCATCGCCGCCTGCGCCGTAGCGCCGGTCGCAGAAGAGCTGCTTGGACTCAGGGGTGGGCAGCAGATCGACAGATCCCTCCACAATGAGAAAGTCGTTTCCGGCGCCTTGTGCCTTGGTAAATCGAATCGAGTTCATTCAAAACATTCCGCCATGAGCCGCCAGACATGAGCCGACAGAGCGGCGCTAGACTCCCACCCGTGTGCTGTCCATCTCTTCATACCAGTCGGGACGCTTCAATACTTCGCGTGGCCTGCTGCCGTCAGGCGGGCCAATGATGCCGTCGCGCTCCATCACATCCAGCAGGCGCGCGGCGCGTCCGTAGCCCAGTCGCAGGCGTCGCTGAAGGATCGATGTGGAAGCCTTGCCCATCTCCACGATCACGCGCACGGCCTGCTCGTACATCTCATCCTTTTCGGCCTCGCTATCCTCGATCGGATCGTCCCCATCTTCACCCACTGGAGGGCGCAAGAACTCTTCCACATAATTTGGCGTGGCCTGAGCGCGCCAGAACTCGATTACTTGTGCGGTCTCAGCCTCGGTAACCAGTGGGGCATGGACGCGCACGAGGCGTCCTGAGCCGGGCGGCGAGAATAGCATATCTCCTTTGCCTAGTAATGCTTCCGCTCCATTCGAATCGAGGATGGTGCGCGAGTCAACCTTGGTAGCCACGCGAAATGAAATACGGGCAGGGAAGTTGGCCTTGATGAGTCCGGTGATGACATCCACGCTGGGCCTTTGCGTAGCCAGCACAAGATGAATGCCGACGGCGCGGGCCATCTGCGCCAGACGCGTGATAGAGAACTCCACGTTGCTCGAATCGACCATCATCAAGTCGGCCAGCTCGTCGATGAATATGACGATGTAGGGCAGGCGCTGATGCTCGCTGGGCGGCTCGAACAGATTCAAGCTTTCCGGCTTATCGAACAACTTGTTGTACTGGTCAATGTTGCGAACACCCTTCTCGGCCAACAACTTAAGACGCCGCTCCATCTCTTTGACGCAATTGCGCAGGGCGTTGGCGGCGACTTTTGGGTCGGTGATTATGGGCGTGATCAGGTGCGGGATGCCTTCGTAAAGCCCCAGTTCCAGGCGCTTCGGATCGACCAGGATCATCTTCACTTCGTCCGGAGTGGACTTGAACAGAATGGACAGGATCAAGCTGTTCATGGCCACGCTTTTGCCCGAGCCTGTAGAACCCGCGATCAGCAGGTGCGGCATGGAGGCTAAGTCGGCGACGCGCAGTTTACCATTGATCTCTTTACCCAAGGCCACGGTCAGGGGCGACTTGGGATCGGTGAAGACCTCGGCCTCCAGTATCTCCCTCAGACGGATGATCTCGCGCTGCGGGTTGGGTACTTCAACACCCACCGTCGACTTGCCGGGGATGCGCTCAATGAGGATGGATTCGGCTTCCATCGCCAGGCAAAGATCATCTACCAAGTTAGTGATACGATTGTATTTAACTCCAGCCTCCGGCTTGAACTCATAGGTGGTAACCACGGGGCCTGGGTTGATCTGGGTAACCTGGCCAAGCACGCCGAACTCCTGGCATTTGCTGGTCAGCACGCCGGCTCTGCGCTTGAGGTCCTCCACGTGGTGCTCCTGCGGGCCCTCAGGTGCGAACAGCAGGCTGGTGCTGGGAAGCTGATATGCATGGGTCACGCGCGGCACCGGCGGCTGGTAGCGACCGGAATCGTAAATCCGGCTCATGACCGGCATCTGCACGGCGATGGGCTCAATATCCTCGTCTTCGAGGTCGTCATCCGCCGCAGGTTCTGCTTCAGATAGATTATCTATTTCATTGATTACACGCTTCTTATCATTTACTGCTGGATGGAATGTTCGCACCATTGGCTGGGGCTGCACCTTGGCTGGCCGTAGGCGCCTGATTAGTGCCGACTTAATACTGGCTAACTTCTCACGCACTGCGCCGACCCAGGCGAATTTTTCCTCTGCCCAAGCTGAAGTGGCCTCCACTGAGAAGGAGGTGAGCAGGTAGATGGAAACCAAGGCCAACAACGCGAGGAAGACGGTGCTGCCGGGACGATTCAGCAACGCGCGCAGCCCGTCCGAAATTAGTCCGCCCAGCAAGCCCCCGGCGGGAAACATCTCAAAGAAGCGCAGACGATAGGGAATGAGCGCCAAACCCGCTTGAATGCTTAGGAAAAGCATCGCCGCGCCCGCAGCTTGAATCCAGGTTTCCACGACCGCGCGGCTGCGAAACATGGTCCAGCCCAGCCAGCCAAAGCCAATGGGAATCAGGAAGGCGCAAACCCCAAACACCTGAAACATCAAGTCGGCGGCGTGCGCGCCTACCGTGCCGATCCAGTTGTGGATTTCCGCCGCGGCAGCCGCGGTGTGAAATGATGAGTCGCTAGTGGAAAAGGAGACCAGGCTGAGCAAGGCCATCAACGCCCCGGCCATCCAGACCAACCCGATCAGTTCATTTCGCCTGCGATTCAGCGTCGGCGTTAACCATGTCATAGCCATTATCCTTGTGGCTGGATAAAATTATTTATTATACAACCAATTGTTTATAATACAGTTACTAAAGGATGCCGCAGAGATAATTGACTCCGCTGGAACACACCTCCAGCGCCTTATGGGTGGTGCGTCCGAAGAGTGTCCCACCATCTTTAGCAACCTTCTAGGGGGTAAGGTTGAGACGGTAGGACATAGCCAGAGCAAGTACTATTATGCCAAGTATGAACCGATAGTAAACAAAAATCCTGAATGTACCAAACTGCAAAAACTTGAGAAAGAAGGCGATAGTAGCGTATCCGGTCACAGCTGAGACCAGCGCCCCCACCGCGAACGGAAGCAGCGCGTCGGGCGCAAGTCCTTGATGATAAACGTCCACCAATTTCTTCAGACAAGCCCCGGCGATAATGGGAGTGGATAGCAGAAAGCTGAACCGCGCCGCCGAATCCCTTTGAAAATGAAGAAACAAGCCCGTAGTAATGGTAATTCCCGAGCGGGAAACACCGGGGATCAACGCCACCGCCTGCGAGCAGCCCACGAGCAGGGCGTCGGCAACGCCGACATGCCGCAAACCCTTGCTTCCAGACTGCTTGCGGTCCGCATACGCCATCAGAAGCGCCACCACAATCAGGGCCGACCCCATCACCCAGGGACTGCGCAACGTGGTCTCCACCTGTTTCTCAAACAGCAGCCCGACAATCGCCGCGGGAATAGTCCCCAGGACCAGTAGCCAGAGCAAACTCCCGTCTTCGACTGGACTGGTGGGAGCACTTTGAGCAGGCGAAAAATTTGTATTATTTGGGAAATTTTGAGTCCCCTTGGAGGTAGACAAATTCGTGGTAGAGTCGGCTGTGCCCAAATTGCACACTTTCACGGTTTTGTTGGCAGAGTTCACAAAATCAACATCGGTGGAATCTGTGGATTTAGCGGTTCCCAGCCCGCATCGCCGCAGGCCACCGGCGATCAACTCCATCCAAGTTTTCCAAAAATAAATGACAACCGCGACAAGCGTTCCCACATGGAGGGCGACATCGAAGGTCAGACCCGGATCGCGCCAGCCCAAAAGCCAGGGCAGCAACGCGAGATGGGCCGTCGAGGAGATGGGCAGAAACTCGGTGAGCCCCTGCACCGCTCCCAAAATGATCGCTTGCCATAACGGCACGGTTGGCGCGCTCCCTCTTAAGCAGTCCTGCGAATCCTGATTATAGACGCACCCTCCGCGACATGTTTCGAGTCACCGGCGCTTATTTCCGCCCTGCACCATTTTGGTGCACACGATTTAAGTATCCAATCCGTGCCGCACCTCATCGTCCAATGCCTTGGGTTGCAGGGGAATCGTGGTATGCTGGGCGCAAATAATTGGGTCAGGATGGATCACCAGGAAAAGGTGGTTCCTACAATGAGGCTTTTGCCGACAATGAAGATAGTGCCAACAGCGATGATTTTGCCGAATACATTTTTCAGGAGATATGCCATGAAGCGTAACATCCGTTTGCTCGCACTCCCTATGCTGGGTCTACTGTGCGCCGTCGTTTCGCTCGTTTCGCGCATGGAGGCGCAGACGCCTACCGGAACTGTCACCGGCATGGTGCGCGATGAGAGCGGCGCGGTTATTCCCGGCGCCACGGTTATCGTCAGCAACGACGCTACTGGCATCAAGCGCACGCTACAGTCCGACGCCGCAGGGCGCTACCACGCGCCGGGGCTTGATCCGGGACGCTACACCGTTGAAGTCCAGAACGCCGGTTTCCAGACAGAAGTGCGCCAGGGCTTGCAGCTCACCGTGGGACGCGGCATCGAGATTGACTTCTCGTTGCGCATCGGGCAGATCTCGGAGAAGGCCGTGGTAACCGCCGAGGCTCCGCTGGTCGAGACCGTCACCAACACCCTCTCTGGCCTGGTCGATGAGGATACCATCCGCGACCTGCCTCTCAACGGGCGCAGCTTCGATCACCTGATCGCCTTGCAGCCCGGCGTGCATTGGTTCCGCACCGGAGGACACGTGCCCACGGGCGGACTCATGTCCGAGTACTTCACGGTGGGAGGATCGCGCGCTCTCTCCAATCAATATCTGGTGGACGGCACGGAGTTGCTGGGCATCGGCGGGCAATCGATCCTGCCGGGTGGCGTGCTCGGCAAGAACATGGGCGTGGACGCCATTCAGGAGTTTAACGTGCTGCTGGGCAACTACGGCGCGGCCTACGGCAAGCGCTCGGGCGGCGTGGTGAACATTGTAACCAAGCCGGGCACCAACACGCTGCATGGCTCGATCTACGAGTTCCTGCGCAACGACAACTTCGACGCGCGCAACTTCTTCGACATCAACTCTCAGCCGCCCGAGTTCAAGCGCAACCAATTCGGCGGCTCGATGGGCGGTCCCATTCGCAAGGATCAGACATTTTTCTTCGGCACGTATGAGGGCCTGCGCGAAGTGCTCGGCCTCACCAGCCGCGCCGTGGTGCCCACTGATGAGGCCCGCACCCGCGCCGTGCCCGCCATCGTACCCTACCTCGCGCTCTATCCCCGCGCCAACGGAAGGGATTACCTCGACGGCACGGCTGAGTACAATTCGTCGCCAGCGCGCATCTCCAGCCAGGATTTCTTCCTCGGTCGCTTCGACAACACTTTCTCTGAAAAGGACAGTTTGTTCCTGCGCTACGGCTACACCAAGTCCAAACTGCGCGACCCCGAGTTAAATCCGCTGACGTTCACTGGATCGAACAGCGCCGGCCACACGCTGACGCTGACGGAGAAGCGCGCCTCGGCCACCACGTTGAACGAAGCGCGCTTCGGCTTCAGCCGCGCCCGGTCATTTTCCGGCACGCAATTCGTCATCGAAACCAGCCCGTCGCTCGAGTTCATGCAGGGCGCCGGTTCAGTCGGACAAATCGACATCGGGCTGGTCGGCGCGGGCTCGGCGGGCGGAGCAATCGTTCGCGCGGGCAACCGTAATGCGCAGGACCGTGCGCTGGTGATCAATCAATTCGAGTTCGCCGATCAGGTCACTCACTATCGCGGCGCGCACTCGCTGCAGATGGGCGGCACGATTCAGCGCATCCAGCACAATGAGAATTTCCAGGGCATCCCGCTCGGCACCATGGAGTTCAACGGCCTGACGGACTTCCTGGCGGGCAGGCCGTCGCGCTTCACCGGCGCGCCTCCCGGCACCGGCGACGCCACCAAGGCTTACCGCCGCATCTACTTCGCCGGATATTTCCAGGATGACTGGAAGTTTCGCCCGAACCTCTCGCTGAATTTGGGGCTCCGCTACGAGATCATGACCGTGCCCACCGAGGCCAGCGGCGACCGCATCTCGAACTATCGCACCCACTTTGAAAACGGCAATCGCGTGGTGGACTCGCGGCCGACTTTGGGCAGCCCCTTCTGGCAAGCCAGCCACAAGCTCTGGTCGCCGCGCGTCGGATTCTCCTACAACCCGGACGGCGAGGGCAAGATGGTGTTCCGCGGCGGCTTCGGCACTTTCTACGATCAGCTTGTCTCCGAGTTCCGTTTCTACACCAACGCCAATCTGCCGTTCTTCGGCAATCTGCAGGTGAACAATCCGCCCTTCCCCCTCGGCCTGGCCGGAACCGGGACGACTCCATTGCCGGCGCCGCAAGGAGTGGACCACGAGTTGAAAGTTCCTGTGAAGCTGCAATGGAACTTCTCGATCCAGCGGCAGATCACCGCCAACTCGGCTTTGAGCGTGGCCTATCTCGGCGCACACTCCTATAACTTGTCGCGCGTGGCCGACTTCAACACGCCCATCCCCGCGCTGGTCAATGGCGCAAAGTTTTTCGCCGCCGCACCGCTGCCGCGCCGCAACCCCACGCTGGGCGGCAGTCAGATCGTGATGACCGACACGCACGGCTTCTACCACGGCCTGCAGGCGGACCTGACGCAGCGCATGTCCAACAGCCTGCGCGGCAAGTTCTCCTACACCTTTTCGCGCAATATCGATGAAGCGTCGTCCATCACCGGTCAGGAAGCGCTCGGCGCGCCCGCCACGGCGCAGGATCCGGAGAATGCCCGCGATGATAGAGGACTCTCGTCGTTTGACGCGCGGCACACGTTTGTTTCGAACCTCACTTACGACCTGCCGAAATTTGCGTCTTCTGGAAACGGGGGCGGCGCGGCGGCGCGCATCGCCAACGGCTGGCAGTTCAGCGGCATCTTCACCACCAACACCGGCGAGCCCTTTACTGTCCTATCCGGCTTCAACCGTTCGCGCAGCCAGAGCCGCAGCGTGGCCGATCGCCCCAGTCTCGCCGCAGGCAAGAGCAACAATCCAGTCGTGGGCGCCGGCGCAGGTTGTGGCGTGATCGCGCCGGGCGAAACGCTCGGCGGGCCGGCGCGCTACTATGACCCCTGCGCGTTCGTGCTTCCCGACATCGGCACCTACGGCAACCTGGGGCGCAATACGCTCATCGGCCCGGGATTCATCAGCGTGGATTTCAGCCTGGTGAAGGCCACCTCCATCAGCGAACGTTTCCAGACCGAGTTCCGCGCCGAGGTGTTCAACCTGTTCAACCACGCCAATTTCGGACTGCCCAGCAATTCCGTGCTGAACGCTCCGCCGGCGGCCACGCCGAATCTGTTGAGTTATCGCGGCGCGGCGGGCATCATCTCGACAACCAGCAACACCTCGCGCCAGATTCAGTTTGGCCTCAAGATTTCGTTCTAGGCCATTTTTGCAGATTGTGTATAGTTGCGAAACTCCAAACGAGCCCCGCAGGGGCGGAAAAACGCTCTACACCAAAAGTAAAAATGGTCTAGAGCAGTGGGCAGGAAGTGCGCGGCAGCGATCCCATGTCCTGTCCGGTGGGTGTATGTATCGGTGTGTACGCGCAGTTTAATTTACGGTAGAACGGCTTTGACCGGTGCTACCCCTGTGGTGGGGATGGTGATGGCGGCGGTGGGGCTGGCTCCCAGAGAGAGCAACAGGCCGGCGGCGCTGGGGTGTGGACCAAAAGGCTTCTTGGTAAAATTTGCCACCTTGATTCCAATTAATCCCTGCGCAATGCTCAGCGGCGTTTGCTCGAAGACATCGCGGACATCCATGCGCGCGCCGCGCTCCACCAGAAACCGGATGATCGCCTCCGTGCCGGTGTACGCCGCGCCGTGCAGAGCGGTCCAGCCATTCTCTCCCACCGCATTCACATCTGCGCCCAGGTCCAGAAGAAGTTTGGCGATGGCGAGCGACTCGGCATCCTGCCGCGCGGTGCGGTCCTCGAAGTTTCCGAGGCCGGCGGCTACCATCAACGCCGTGGTATTTTGCGTCGTGGCAATCTTCGGGTCCGCGCCGCGATCCAGCAAATAGCGCACCAGCTCGATCTCACCGGTTCCCACGGCGAGAAAAAAGGGCGTGGCTCCGGCCATACCGAACCGCGGCGTGCTGCCGGGCAGCACCGGATCGGTTTTGACGCGAGCGTTGATGTTCCCGCCGCGATCCAGCAGCGCCGTCAACAACGTTTTCATGCTGGGGCGGAACATGAACGACGCCACCGCCAGGTGGCCCGGCACGGCGGAGATATTGGCCATCCCCTCGAGCAGCGCATAGTGCATCGCCGTCAATCCATCCTTGTCGGCGGCATTCGGATCGGCGCCCTGCTCCAGCAGGAATAGCGCGAACGCCTCGCGTCCCCGCGCCGTGGCCACCACCAGCGCGGTGCCAAATTCCGTGGCGGAGTCGTTCACCTTGGCGCCGCTCTCCAGCAACAGGCGCGCCGTATTGATATTTCCCTGTTGCCCCGCGAACAACAGCGCGGTGAATCCACTCTTCGAACGTGCATGAACATCCGCCCCGCCACGAAGTAAGGCGCGCGCCACATCAAAATGATTCTGCTCGACGGCCCACATCAGCGCCGTCTGCCCGCGCCGGGATTCATTGGCGTTGGGATCGGCTTTGCGCGCAAGTAGTTCTTCCACGATGCGCGCATTACCCGCCCGCGCCGCCGTCATCAACGCGCTCTCGCCGGACTTCTGCATGGCATTGGGATTCGCTCCCGCCTGCAACAGCAGCGCCGCCATCTCCGCATTGCCATTCAGGCAAGCCAGCGCCAGCGGAGTTACACCGTAAGAGTTCGCCGCATTCACCTGCGCGCGCGCCCGCACCAGCAGGCTGGCGGCAACGAGATCATTCCACTGCGCGGCCCAGTGCAGAGCGGTCGCGCCGTCCGGCTGCGCGGCGTTGACGTCCACTCCCTCTTTCACGAGCGCGGCAATTGCGGCAGGTTCCTGCTTCTGCGCGGCCTCCACCAAACGCAGGTCCGCCGCAAACAAAGTTGTCTGCATTGAGGCCAGCAAGGCAGGCACGCAAACCATCTTTATGCCGGTTGATGAAATTCGCAGATTCATACTGGCACCTATACGCCTTCGAGCAAGTCCAACTTACCCGTGCTATCCCCAAGATGGTCCATGGGGATACCCATCTTATCGAGCATCGCCAGAAACAAATTCGTGGCCGGAGTGTCCTGCGGGAATCGCAGGTGCCGCCCGCCACGCAATTTATCCGCGCCCGGCCGACCTGCTCCGCCGCCCAGTAGCAGGATCGGCAGATTGTTGTGAACATGCAGATTCCCGTCGCTCAACGCCCCGCCATACACAATCATGGAGTGATCGAGCAGAGTTCCATCGCCATCCGGCGTAGCCTTGAGCTTGCCGATGAAATACGCCAGACACTTCACGTGCAGCAGGTCAATCTGCTGGACTTTGGCGATCTTCACCGGATCATACTGATGATGCGACAGCGAGTGATAGGCCTCCGCGTAGCCGAGTTCCTTGTAGCTGCGCGTGTTCTGTTCGCGACCCATCATGAAGGTGATCATGCGCGTCATGTCCGTCTGCCAGGCCAGCACCTGCAGATCAAACATCAGCTTCACGTGCTCGCTGAATACCGATGGCACGCCGGCGGGACGCTCGAAGCTGGGCAACTCGCGCGACGATTGTTGCTCAGCCACTGCGATGCGCCGCTCGATGTCGCGCACCGATTCCAGATACTCACTCAGCTTAGCGCGGTCCGTTGGTCCCAGTCCCGGCAGCAGGCGACGCACATCATCGGCGACCAGGTCCAGAATGCTGCGCTGCTTTTCAAGCTGCGCGCGACGCTCGGTAGAATCCGTGGTGGCCGCGTCGCCGAACAGCCGCTCGAAGACGCGCCGCGGGCGATTCTCCATCGGCACGGGGGTCGTCGCCGTGCGCCAGCTCAACGTATTCGAGTAAGCGCAGCTATAGCCGCTGTCGCAGGTGCCGATCACGTCGGTGGAATCGACGGCGACTTCCAGCGACGCGAGCTGTGTCTGGTTGCCCATGTGCCGCGCAACAATTTGGTCGACGGAGATTCCCGCGCGCAGGTCCGCGCCTTCGGTCTTGTGCGGATGCACGCCTGTCAGGAAGACCGCGCTGGCGCGCGCGTGCTCGCCGGCTCCTTCGCCTTCAATGGCCTTGCCGTTGTTGTGCGCCAGTCCGGTCAGCACCTGGAGCTGATCGCGGTAGGGAGCCAGCGGCGTCAGCGCGGAGGTGATCTCGAACGACGCGCCCTCTGTCTTCGGAGTCCAGGCATCCATGATGACGCCGTTCGGCACGTAGACAAACCCCAGCCGTTGCGCCGCCGGACGCTCCGCGGCGCGGGCCAAGGCGGGCACCATCGAGTCCAACAAAGGCAGGGCGATGGATGCCCCCACTCCGCGCAGGAAGGTGCGGCGCGGAATGGATTTCTTAAAGAGGATATTGGCGCGTGCCTTCGATTTAGTCATGGATTCCCTCATGGATTTAATGGCCTCCGCATCTGGAAGGGCGTACTCTCAACAATTCCCAAAATGATATCCGACCACTTGAGTTTTTCCGGCGCGGCGCGGCGCAGAATCTGCCGCACGGTGGGCTGGTCGTAGTATTCAACGCCACGGCCCAGAGCGTAGGTGAGCAACTTCGATGTCGCCGTTGTGAGAAACTCCCGCTGGCTGTCCAGCAGCACCCCGCGCAGTCCCGAGGGTCCCACGAATTTCGTGCCGCCAGGGATAACTCCAGACGCGTCCACCGGAATGTTGTCCGCGCCGCTGGTGGTTCTCCACCGACCGACCGCATCGAAATTTTCCAGCGCGAACCCGAGTGGGTCCATTCGCTGATGGCAGGTCGCGCAGGCCGGATTGGCGCGATGCCGCTCCATCGCCTGCCGCATGGAAAGTATCTTGCCCTCCGTGTTGCGATCTTGCAGGGCCGGGACGTTGGGAGGAGGCGGGGGCGGGGGCGCGCCGAGCAGAGTCTCCAGAACCCACTTGCCGCGCAGCACGGGCGAGGTGCGGTCCGCGTAACTGGTTACGGTGAGAATGCTGCCCTTGCCGAGCAAGCCGTGCCGCTGCGAATCAGCCAGCTCCACGCGCCGAAAGTGACTACCGTAAACGTCCGCGATGCCGTAATGCCGCGCCAGCCGCTCGTTCAGGAAAGTATAGTTGGCGTCCAGTAAGTTTAGAATACCGCGGTCCTGACGGATGTTTTCCGCAACAAACAATTCGGTTTCCTGCTGGAGCGCTGCGCGGAGGTTCTCATCGAAATCAGGAAACTCGCCGAGGTCAGGCTGCACGCTTTTTATGTTGCGCAGATACAGCCACTGCCCGGCAAAATTCTCAACCAGCGCACGCGCCCGGGCATCGGCCAGCATTCGTTGAACTTGCTTGAGCAACTCGGCCGGCTGATGCAATTGCCCACGCTCCGCCGCGCCGAGCAGCTCATCGTCGGGGAGGCTCGACCACAGGAAAAACGACAGCCGCGCCGCCAGTTCCAGATCGCTGATTCTGAATGCCGCGCTGCTCGCCACACCCGCAGGGTCGCGCTCGATGCGAAACAGAAACTCGGGCGAGACCAATATGCGCGTCAGCGCCATCTCGATCCCGCTCTCGAAGCGCGCGCCCACGCGGCCCTGGCGAAAGGGGATGAGCAGCGTCTCACGATCCTGGTCGTTGATCGGACGGCGGAAGGCGCGCCGGGCAACGCGGGAGAGAATGGCCCACGCGCACGTTTCCTCTGCTTCCTTTGCTTCCTTGCCGTCGCAGATCAGCAATCTCTTGGCCACGGAATTGTCCGTGACCGCCGCGGCGCCCGCGCGCAAATTCACCGGTCCATCGATGACCACGCTGCCGATGCCCGGTTCGAGATCATCGCGATTGGCGATCAGCGGCGGCAACAGCGCTTCGTCCTCCCAAGTCTCGCGCTGGAAGGATACTCCCACCAGATGAGTCCCGGCGGATACACTCACTTTGACCTGGAAATCCGCGTCGGCGGGTTTCTCCGCGCTGGCTGGCGCATCCTGATTCGCGGCTGGACTGGTGGGCGCGGTGGGATCGAGCCGCAGAGTGGTGTCGTAGCGCGAGGCGCGTTTGCCCTCTCCGCCCACAGTGGTCTGTGCAACCCGCGCACCGTTCAGCCAGATGTCCAGGTCATGCGCCTCGGCGATGCCCAGAATGCGCGAGCCTTCATAGGTGGTCTTCAGGCGGACATTGATCCAGTAATCACCCGCCACGGGGAAGTAATGGCGAACCGCAATTCCGCCGCGCGATCCGAAGGGCAGGGCCTCGCTGACTCGGTCATTCTGACTGAGAAAACGAGGAACGTCGTAGATGACCTGCTCGGCGCGTGGCGGGATCGCGCCCATCGCCAGCCGGCTCACCTGACGCGCGGCGGAGAAATAATTTTCGAGCAACAGCGGCGAGACCGACAGGACATCACCGATATTGTCGAACCCATATCCGGAGTCATCGGCGGGAAGTGAGGAGCGCAGGTCAATAGCGTCCACGTCCAGATCAAGCAGGTCGCGGACCGAGTTGACGTACTCGGCGCGATTCAGCCGGTGCAACGCAGGCTGGCCGGGATTGAGGGCGGCGGCGGCGGCGCGGTCGAGCGCCGATTCCAGATAATTCGTCAGTGCTGTGAGGGTGGGAGCAGGCGGGCGCGGCGCGCCCGGCGGCGGCATCTCGCCGCTACGCAATTTGCGTAGCACTCGCTCGCCCACATCGGCGTGCGAGGAAACATGATTCCAGTCAACACCCTCCAGCACCAGGCCGGCGGTTTTTAGTCGTTGGTTATGGCAGGAGACGCAATATTGATTGACCACCGCAGTCGGCGCGGCCAGCGCGGCGGCATCCTGTGCAATAGCGTTCACCGCGCAGGCGACGGCCATTGCCGAGACAAACAGGATTCGCGCTGTGATGCGAGAATGTTTCACGACTACCTCGTCAGACGTTTTCCAGCTTCATTCCATCAAAATGCTTCCAGCATGGGCCATCAGAACGCTTCCGGCATGTGGTAGATGCGAATCCCGCGGCCGCCGCTCATGATGATTTCCTTCGCCGCCGGATTGATGTCAAACACGCCGCTGCCATCTTCGAGCCGGTAGACCGGCGCGATGTCGCCGCAGTCGCCGTAATTCCAAACGGCGGTGTAGGCACGCTGGCGTCCAGGATGCCCTTTGGGAACGCGCTGTGCGCCCCCACCAAAGATTATCTTCTTCGCCGGGGAATAGAGCAAGGCCTTCGAGAGTGTAAAGCCTTCTCCGCCGCCCAGCCCGGTTTTCGGCCCGCTGATCACGCAGCGCGGCGTTACATCGCCTTGATCGGTGCGGTTGAAAATCATGATTCCCTGCGAGGCCACCACGGCCATCAGGTTGTTGACGGGGTCAATGGTCACGCGGCGGGGGAAGCGCATTCCGGTCTTCGGCCCGTGCAGGATGCGCACCGGGGCAATGTTTCCGTTGCCGCGGCTGGGGAATACCAGGATGGAGTCACTCCCCTCCTGAGTCACATACAACTCACTATTCACAGTGTCAATGGAGACATTGTCCGTATCCATGCTGCCGCCAAACATGGTCCGGGGACCCTGAATCACGCGCAATGGTTTCTCGTCACCCGAGGCGTTGGCGCGGAATATCAGCAGGGCGTGAGCAAAGGGGTTAGGCACCACGATTTCATCATGCACCGTGTCGATGGCAATTTCATGCGTGGTGCGCGCCATGTGCGTGTTCTGGCCTTCCATGGTCCGCAGCGGATTCACATTGCCTTTCGCCGAACCGGCGAAGATCGAGATGCGCGGATGACTCACTCAGTTGGGAACGAGTATCTCGTCGCGCTTGGGGTTATACGCCACCGTACCCGGCGAGCCGAACCCGGAGCGGGGAGAGCCCTTCGGCGCGCTGCGAATCACACGCGACGGCACGACATTACCGGCAGCCGTGCGCGGATAGACCGTCGCGGTATGGTTGTCCCAGTTGGACACCCAAAGTTCATTGCGCTTTTGATCGAGCACCACACTCGTTGGCCCGTCAATCTCCGTCCTGTCTCCGCCCAGTGTGCGCGCGGGCGCCACGTCGCCGTTCGCCTCCACGGGAAAGAACAATACGCGGTCATCACCGGCGTTGGCCACCATGAGTTGCCGGGTCTTGGCGTCGTAGAAAATTCCCATCGGCAGATTCAAACCCGTCTTCGCACCCTGAATCACGCGCAGCGGCGCGATGTCGCCATTGGCTTTTCTGTTATAGACACTTATGGACGGAGGCAGGAATTTGCCTGACGATGGCCCCAGATTGCGGACCAGATCAAAGTAGGATTTGCGCTTCCCCTTCAGCTCCGGCGGCACCGAGCCTTCCTGCAGAAACACTTCATTCGGCTGCGTCTCGTGCCAGTGGCCATGATTGACGACGTAGACTTCGTTGCGGGCTTCGTCCACGTAGATGCCATGCGGATCGGCAAGTTGCGTCTTCGGCCCCTGGATGAAGCGCACCGCGTCGTCTTCCATCTGCGCCATGCGGTTATAGACGGCCACGCGGTTGACGTGCTCGATGGTGACAAACAGTTCATCGACCGGCCGGTCCAGAAAAATTCCCCACGCGCCATGGGAAGTAGGCAGCCAACGTATGGCTTCCATGTCACCATTGCCGTTGAGTGGAAACACGCCCAACTCACTGTTGCCCTCGCCACTCACTTTATAAATCTCGCCGAACTCGGGCGAAATAGCGATGCCGCAGATGTCGCCCAGATCGGCCTTGGGCCCGGCGATCATGCGCAGCGGCTCACTGACGCGCTCGGAGCGTTCCGCGGGAAAATCGGCTCGATAGGCCTCGATGCTCTGGCCCTTGCGTTCATTGTCGTTGCTGAGGAACAGCTCGCCCTTCTCTTCATCAATGGCCATGCCGCTGAAATTGGAGTAAGGGTCTTCTTCGATCACGCGCACGGGATCGCGTTTGATGATGGTGGTGCGCCGCCCAGTGTTTGCAGCAGCGGGGCGCGGCGGATTCTGCGCCAGACTCACGCCCGCCGCGACTGCGATCACGCAATATAGAATTAGTTGGGATTTACTGGACACCAGAACCTCCTTGGGGGCCCTCCCCCTCAGGGCGAGGGGAAAGAGAGTCACCCGGTGCTGCTTTGACTTTACAACTTGCCGCGGTTACACATCCAGCGAAAAGCCCGCGCCATCCCGAGATACGGGATGACACGGCTACCAATGCGGTAATGTCTTTGCTCTGGTAGCCGCGTCAAACTGTATTTTTGGCGCGGGATTTTCCTAAAAGGTATAGCGCAGGTTGAACTGCATCTGGCGCGCCGAGCTGGACAGCTCCTGAATGACTCCCGCGTTGCCGGCATGGTTCAGGCGCGCGGTATTGCCACCCTGCGCGGGTTGCGCGCCGCTGAAGACGGTGCGATTCGGCAGGCCGAAATTGGTGCGGTTCAGCAGATTGAACCACTCCATGCGATAGGTGAGCGTGTGGCCTTCCAGGATGCGGAAGTTTTTCACCAGCGAGAAATTTACGTTGGCGCGGCCCGGGCCAATCAGCGTGTTGCGCCCCAGGCCGCCGTAGAAACCGGCGAGTGGATCGCTGAACGCGCAGGGATCGAAGTAGCGAGTCTCCGGTCCCAGCTTTTCTCCGGCCTTTATAACCGGAACCACGGCGCCTGCCGCAACCGCGGCGACGCCGCAACTGCCTGTGACTCCCGCGATGGGATTGTTGCTGTCGCCCGCCTGATTCGGACGATCCGGCGCGCCGGAGTTTCCGTCATTCGAGCGGTTCGATCCGATCAGCACGGTAAACGGATTGCCCGTCGCGGCGGAGAAGATGCCGCTGGCCTCCCAGCCATTCAGAATTGTTGAGGCCACGCCGCTCATCGGGAACGTAGGCACTCGATACGTTCCGTTGATGGCCAGCGCGTGGCGCTGATGCTGCGAGGCGAGACTGCGGTCGCCGCCGCGATCAAACGGGATGAGCGTAGAGTCCGGCGTGTTGGCGGTCAGCGCGGCCTGCCACGCGCCGGAGTCGGTGATGGCGCTCGAATAGGTGTAGCTGGCCTGCAGGTTGAGGTTCTGCGACTGGCGCTTGTTGAACTGGACTTGCAGAGAATCGTAATTCTGTTGCGCGTCGGTCTGCACCACGCGGATGGCGCCGAACGCCGGGTTGTAGCGCGGCGCGGCGGCCAGCGGCGAATATTGTGGACGACCGTCGGCGCCGAAAGTCGGGATGCGCGTGTTCAAGCTGGTTTGGCGCACCCAGTGCACGCCGCGCGATCCGCCGTAGCCCACGGCCAGCACCATGCCCGGGCCAACCTGCTGCTCGGCGGTCAGGTTGAATTGATAGACAGTCGGCGTCTGCGGCTTCGGTCCCCACACGCGCAGGTCAATCGAGCCCGCCGGCGGATTGGTGATGTTGGCCTTGGGGAAGCCCGTGATCGGCGTTGGGTTGTTGATGCTCAAATTGGTGATCAGCCCGGAGCGCGAGTAGAGCGAATAGAATCTGCCGCTCGAAAATTGATTGTGATAGATGCCTGCGCCGCCGCGCAGCACGGTCTTGCCCGACTCGCCGAACGGCGTCCATGCGAAACCGAAGCGTGGAGCGAAGTTCTTCAGCGAAGGATTCTCGAGCCATCCCGGCCCGCGGGTAACCGCGGTGTCGCGCAGAAGATCCACAATGGTGGCCTGATTGCCGTGAACTTCCGTGGGAACGGAAACAAATTCATAGCGCAATCCGAAATTGAAGTTGAGATGATTGGTGGCTTTCACGTCATCCTGCAGATACACCGCGGTCATCCACTGGCGCAGCCCCTGCACGGGGTCCGAATCAAGCGATTGCGCCTCGAACCGTGTCGGAATCCCTTGCAGGAACCCGGTGACGCTGCCAAAGGTGTATCGGCTCTGCGAAGAGTAAACGTAATTGTTGTTCTGCTGGCGCTGCAGGTTGAAGCCCATGCGCAGCGAGTGCGCGCCGGTGTGGTAATCCACCGCATCGGAAATCTCCCAGACATTCTGGATGAATCCCGAGGGCGCGGCGTTCTGATGGCCCAAATTGCCGATGGTGGCGTCCTGTCCGCCGGTAACCGTAAAGGAGAGGTTCCAATCACGGCCGGGCACAAAGGCCAGCGCGGCGTCGTCCGGCTGCGCGGCATTATTCAGAAGCGGGTTGGTGCGGTTGAATGACACGCGGAAGACATTCAGAAAATTGCTGGTGGCAATGGTCTTCCACTCGAGCGTGGAGAACGTATTACGCGAGGTGAGCAACGCCAGATAGGGATCAAACGTTGCCACGCTGCTGGCTTCGGTGTCGTCAATTGTCATCCGGCCGAACAGGTAATGCTTGTTGGAAAACTGATGGTCGATGCGCAGACTGCCGTAGTCCTCGCGCGTGGGGTTCGATCCCGCCGAGGAATACTCCGCCGTGCCGTCGCCATAGTCACGCCCGTTCGGCAAGGGATAGTGATCCAGATACGGACGGACCGAGGGCGCCACGCCGACGTTTGCGGCTCCCACCAGCCCGCGATGCGCGCCTTCGCTGGGCACAGTGCGGAAATTCAGGCTCTGCAGTCGTTCGCGCAATCCTTCGTAAGCGGTGAAGAAAAATGTGCGGTCGCGGATCACCGGTCCGCCCACCGTGCCGCCAAATTGATTGCGCCGAAATGGCGGAAGGTCTTTGCCTGCCTTGTTGTCCAGATAACTGGGCGAGTCGAAGATATCGTTGCGCAGAAATTCAAAGGCGCTGCCGTGGAAGACATTCGCTCCGGAGCGCGTAACGGCGCTGATGACGCCGCCGGCGGTGCGGCCGTATTCGGCGGAGTAGTTGCGCGTGTATACGCGGAACTCGAGGATGGCATCCACGCCGAGGTTGTTGCCCGCCACGCTCCCCGGCGTGTTGCCGGCGTGGTCGCGGATGTCGGTGCCGTCGAGCAGAAACGAGACGAAGTCGCCCGGCGTGCCGCCCACCGACATGCGCCCGCCCGCGCCGGTTACGACTTTAGCGATGGTGCCGGTGCTGGAATTTGTGTATTGCACGACGCCGGGTTGCAGATAAGCCAGCGCATCATAGCTGCGCCCATTGAGCGGCAGCTCGCGAATCGCCTTGTCGCCCACCAGGCCGGAAAGTTCCGCGGTGGTAGTCTGCACTAGCGGCACTTCGGCGATCACGTTCACGCTTTCTGTAACTTGACCGACTTCGAGCGCCAGATCGACCACGATCTCACTGCCTACGCTGAGCGCGACATTTTCGCGCACGGCCGTGCGGAAACCCGCCGCGCCAGCCTGCACGGAGTATGCACCAGGCTCGAGCGCCGCCAGACGGAAGCGTCCCGCGCTATCGGCCACTGAGCTGCGCACGCGGCCCGTCTCCTGCTGCTTCACCTGCACGCCGGCGCCGGGCAGCACCGCGCCGGATGAATCGCGCACCGTGCCGGAGATGGTGCCCAGCGGCCCTTGCGCCAATAACGGCGCCACGCCCACGCACAGCACCAGCGTTAGCACGCCAACATGTTGCCTGAAATACAGCATCGGGAGCCTCCCAAATTTCTCTCATCTGACTGACTAGCCGGCTTGCCGCCAGCTTCTGTTATGTCGATCATCTTACCATACGGGCGCGGTTGTAATGAGTATTGGATCATTGCACATTGTCATTCCGAGCGTAGCGAGGAATCTGCTTTCCAACCAAGCTATGAAAAGCAGATTCCTCGCTACGCTCGGAATGACAAAATCAAAGGAGGCGCCGGAACCTCAAATGTTTGCTACTCTGCGAACTCGATGAAGCCGACGCGCACGCCGGACCACCAGATTCGCCGCGGGTTCACCGGATCGACGAATACGCGGCGCGGCGCCAGCCCCTTGGTGGGCAGCGGATACTCGTGGAACTGCACTGACTTGGGGTCAAAGCTGGCGATGGCGTCGCCCTCGCGTTCGCTGAACCAGACCAGGCCCGTGCGGCGGTCCACGTCCACGCCATACGGCCCCACGCCGGGCGTGGGCACATCGTACTCAGTGAACTCGCCAGTGCGATAGTCCACGTGGAACAACTTGTTGGAGTCCTGCGCGCCCACCCACAAGTTGCCCTCGGCGTCCGAGCCCATGCGGCGAAAATCCACACCGTGCGCATTCACCCGATAGGTGATCAGTTTGCCGCCCTTGGTGTCCACGCGATTAACCGCGTTGTCGTAGTTGCCCGTGGTCCACACGCTCGGCTCACCGTCGATTGCTCCACCAATGGCGATGCCATAAGGATGCGATCCCTTCGGCGTGGGATAGGCGGTGATCTCGCCCGTGGTGATGTCCATGCGGATGACGCGGCTCGACGAGTTGCCGGTGGCCCACAAGTAATTTCCCACAAAGCGCATGGTGTTCAGCGGCGAACGGAATCTCGGCGGCGCGGCAATGGGGAACTCCTGGAACTGCTTCGTCGACGGCGTGTAACGTAGCAGCACGGCGTCCGGCGTGGGACCGTTGTCGAGTATCCAAAGATTCTTCTGCGCGTCCTCGGCGATCTGCGCCAGCACACGCGGCTTGGCCCCGGCGGGCGCGGTCAGCGGCGCGTAATCGAGCGTCTGGCCATCGATGCGCCCGAACCTGCCGCCCTGCTCTTCGCTGATCAGCAGATTGCCCTGCGAGTCAATCCCGGCCTCGTAGCTCTTTGCGCCGAAGTCAAACTCGACGGCGGTTACCTTGCTGTGCGCGCGGTCCTGCAGAGGGTGCGGCAGATGCGCCGTCGGCCCGCGCGGCGGCGTGGCGTTAGGGTCGCTAAACGGCGGGCGGTCCATGCCGAAATTCTTACTGAGATAGTCGAGCACCACCGCGTACTCGCGCGAAGTCAGCGGCTTAAAGTTGTGCGGCTTCCACAGATCAGGCCGCTCATCGATGAACCAGCTCATGCGCTCCACGGTCTTGGCCCACTGCTCCGGCGTATGCCGCGTCGGCACGATGCGATCCAGATAATGGCAGTGGATGCAGTGGCTGATGATGAGCTGCTTGCCCTCGCCCTCGGGCATGGCGGGCGAGTAGTCGTCGTTGGTGAGACGCCTGTCCGGCGGCAGCACGGACCGTGCGATGTTCAAGGTGAGACCGGCCTCGCTGGCCGCATCGGCCTTGATGTTCACCGCCGCCGCGATGGCGCTCTGTGACTCCTCGGCAAACGCCTGCGCCACATACGATCCGGCGGGTAACATCGGCGTGCGATACGCGCCGTCCGCCTGACTGACGACGAGAATTGTCTGGCCCGGCTGTACGCTGCTCACGCGCACAAACGCTCCGGCCACGGGCTTGCCTGCGGCGTCCTTCACCACGCCGCCCAGCGTCTGCGGCGGCCCCTGCGGCGCGCGGCTGCAAGCGGTGAGCAGAAGCACAGCAACCAGCGCGCTCATCATGTTCCATCCGCGTCCGCATTTTAATTTGTTTCGCATGATCTTCTTCCCACTATGCAATGTTCTTAATTCCGCGATCCAAACCGAGCCGCGACCGTAAGGGAGCGGTGGTTAGGTTTGAATCAAGACCAACCACCGCTCCCTTACGGTCGCGGCTCGGTTAAAACGCTGCTCTGTTAGCGGTACAGCGACGGCGGCGGATTGGGCAGCGCAAACTGCGCCGCATCCACCGCGACATTCTGCCGCACGCGATTCAATTGATACGCCACACGCACGCCACGCACTAGCGTTACATCCCAATGGAACGGAACCTTTACGCCGTCTACGTCCCGATAATCGGAGTAATCAATGCGGCTGGGCATGCGGCCCGCGGTGGAGTCCACATAGTACATGGTGCGTAGCAGCAGGCCGGTCGCGGCGTCAAAGCTCAACTCCACAAGCGGCAGAAATTCCGTGCGGCCGGCAAGCACAATCGCGTCACGCCCATTCACGTTTTCGCGGCGATTGACGAGCAGATCGCGCAGCAACTGCTCCACGCGCCGCGGCAGATTGAGCAAGTCCTCGAGTTGCGCCGCGTCGCGCCGCCAGCCGAACATTAGGCGGACCGGACCATTGCTTTCGCGCATCCAGCCTTGCGCTCCGTTCACCACTCCGAAAGCCTGCGCGCTATTGCCCAGGTGCGAGACAGTAAAGCCCTTGGTGAGGCGCTGGTCCGGAGCCTGAGAAAAACCCTGGACTGCAACCACCTGATTCCGATTACTGAGAATGGTGAGCGAGCCTTCCTCCACGCGCGAGGTGTTCTTCTGCACCGCGCCAGAGCTGCCCAGCGCGTTGACATATTTGTCCAGCACCTGGCGAAGCGAAGGCAGCGCGTCCTGTACGGAGGGTGAAACGACTTCGGGCGTCCGCTCACCGGTGCGATCCAAATTAATTGCCGCGACCGGCGCCGCGCTGCCGCGATGGCAGGTGAAGCAACTGATCACGTTGCGACCGCCGAAGCTGCGCTGGTTCAGGTCGCGCACCATGCGGATCATATCGCGCGCGATGTCTTTATTGGGATTGCCCTCAACATCGCGGTCGCCACTGGCGCTGTGGCAATGCTCGCACTCGACGCCCAGCGCCTCGGACATGACCTGCATGCCGGGAATCACTTCGCCATAGGGAACGCCATTCAATGCCGTAATATTGGCGTAAACTTGCTCGGCAGTCTTGTTCGACGGCTTTCCTAAAGCAGGATTGGGAGGCGGTGGAATATATCCCATTTTAGGTGGAGGTATGGGAGTAAATTGAGGCGGCGCAGGAGCCAATTCTCTTTGTGCCACCACCAGCGTGGCAATGAATGTGGCCCATATCGCCAGCAGCCCGATGCTGAGTGTCGCGGACTTCATAGGAAAGCAGGTTCCTCGCTACGCTCGGAGTGACAAACCAAGTAGTAACTCAGCCGATGGGCCCGCCGTACGCTCTCCTGCGGAATTCAGAATCTGGAATTCGGAATTCAGGCTCCGCCACTCGTGGCCACTGTGAGACAAGAAAACTACCTACAGGTGCCCACGCGGCAGCGCTGCTTGTTGATGTCCTCCAACTTTGCGGGTAGGAAGCCATCGCGATTGGGCATCTTTACTTTGGGCAGTGACTTCGCGTCGATCAAGTCACTTTCCTGAATGAGTTCGTTGCGATGCAAAATGAAAGCGGTGAGTGAGTAGGCTTCATCGTCAGTGAGTGACCCGCCCTGGCCGGGCGGCATGGCGCGCTTGACGTAGTCCCAGATCGGCGGCGCGAACGGCCAGAAACTTCCGATAGTGCGATCCGGTTGCGCGGTGCCGATGCTGCCCTTGCCGCCGGCCAGGCTGGGAGCGTTCTTTGTCCCTTCGAGCTTCGCGCCGTGGCAACCAGCGCAGCGGCGCGCGTAGAGTTCCGCGCCCTTGCCTGAAGTCCCGCTGCCCGCGGGCAGGCCCTGGCCATCAGGAGAAATCGAAGTTCCCAATCGGCGCATTTCCTCGTCCGTGGGCGCGCGGCCCATTTCATAAGCCGGCCCTTGTGCCTGCGCAGGCATCACCCATGGCGCGGCGCAGAGCCACAGCACAACGGCGACTAACACGCAGGAGCAACTGCGCAGTGAGTGACTACAAACCATGTAACTACGGACCAAGTGACTATCCAGTGAGTGACTACGCATCCCAGAAGGCATTGGTCACGCTCCCATCCGTGTTGACGCGCCAGGGTTGAATCGCATTAAAGTGAATGACGCTGTTAGTGGTTTTTTGGAAGTAGTCAGGAGTCACTCCCCAGGTCTCGGCGAACTCACTCAACGACGGCTGACGGACATTCTGATCGTCGGTGCAGCGCGATTGCAGAACCGCCTGCTGTCCGGTCCATTTCCAGGAGAGGCGAAAACGCGTATGGGCCTTTGGCAACAGCGGCTGCTGGAGCTGCGCGTCCTGCCAATTGCGGCCGCCATCAACGGAAATTTCCACGCGGCGGATAGTCCCCAGCCCCGACCAGGCGAGCCCATTGATTTCGTAGAACCCCTTCGCGCGCATCTGCTGTCCGCCCGAGGGATTGGTGATGACCGACTTCGGGCCCATCTCCGTATTGAACCAGCGGGCCTTGCCGTCGGCGCGCAGGCTGGCGTTGGTGCCCAGCTCGATCTGAGTCAGGAACGGCTGGTCGCCCACTTGCAGGCGCCGCAGCCACTTCACGTTGCGCACGCCCTCCCAACCGGGCGCCAGCAGGCGCAGCGGGTAGCCCTGATCGGGCCGGATCGCTTCGCCGTTCTGTCCGTAGGCGAGCAGCGTATCGTCCATCGCTTTTTCAAGCGTGATGTTCATGGCGTGGCGTACGCGGTCAGCGGACTCGGCCAGCAGCCACGCCGCGCCCTTCTTGACGCCCGCTTCCTTCAATACCGTGGAGAGCAGCACGCCGGTCCACTCGCTGCAACTCGACTTGCCGAAACGAAGTTGCGCGGTCGACCACTTCCAGCGGTCGCGCGTGGGCGCAGTGTTGGCCACGCATTCGATGAAGTGAATGCGCGAAACCGACGGCAGCCGCTTCAATTCCTCCATCGAGAACACCAGCGGACGATCGACCATGCCGTGAATCATGAGCTGGTGATCGTCCGGATTGATGTCCGGCGGCGTGATGCCACGAGTGAAGACATAATGGAGCGAGGATGGCGTGATGATTCCGGTTTGATCCGAGAGCGGCGAAAACGTGCTGGGCCCACCGCCCTCGGCCCAATTGCGCAGCGGCTTCTCGTGCGACGACCGCGATCCATAGGCCCGCGGGTCCTGCGCGGGATCGGCGGAAAGCTTCTCCGGGATCTGCCCAAGGCTTTGTCCCGGCTCAGGGACGAAACCGCCTGCGACCAATCCAGCCATCGCCGTGCTGGCCCGTAAGAAGCGTCTTCGAGTTGTCCTGTTTTTAGTCATTAACTAATCCTATCTACATTTGTTCGGCGTCCCAGTTCTACCGCAATCTGCTTGTAGATTCAAGTAGATTGGATTTCCGGAAAGGCATCTAATGAAGCTCAGCCAGGGCGGGGGCCAGATCGGGGTGATGATAAACGACCTTGCCGCCAACCCAGGTCATCAGTACTTGGGTACGGCTGATTTCCTCCGTCGGAACAGTTAAAAAATCCCGGTCGAGCAGAATCAAGTCGGCCCATTTGCCGGGTTCAATGGTCCCAAGTTCCTTCTCTTTCAGCGTATATTCAGCGCCCCAACGAGTCATGCTACGCAAAACGTCATGGCGATCCAAAGCTTCCGCTGGGTTCCAAACTCGCCCCGAGACAGAGTCCTTCCGTGTCAACATCGTTTGCAGGTACAGGAATAGCAGTGGACCGCCGTCGTGGCCATCGGTATGAAATGCTGGATGCAAGCCAGCCTTCACTAACGACTTGAGCGGCACTACCAACTGCGCCAGCTTCTCCGCATCACGGTTTCTCGCGGCGAAGTCCGCGCGCAGAACGTACTTTGTGGTGCAGGTCCAGACGACTCCGAGATGCAACCCTTTGATCATCTGATCGGGGCGAGGATTGGCG
Source organism: Acidobacteriota bacterium (assembly GCA_009691245.1). Lineage (NCBI taxonomy): Bacteria > Pseudomonadati > Acidobacteriota > Acidobacteriota bacterium. The sequence goes on from SHUM01000014.1 coordinate 46,694, forward strand.
GCGCAGTGGTCGATGGCGTGCCTCTTTTGCCGGACCTGCTCGATGGTCATGCCAGCCTCTTCGCTCGCCCGCTCGATCAGCATCAAGATGTAGTCCGTTGCCAAGTCGCCATGATTGTGGAATCCTCCAATGCGCCATCCCCGGCGCACCGCGGCGTAGATGCGGTCCCAGTGTTCACCGCCGGGCAGCAGCGAGCATTGCGGTTGAGTCAGACCAAAATCCCTGGGGATCAACGGAACGGTCGAGCACATGGGTCCCGCCATGTCGGAATCCGCCGAGCCGCCGTAAATTCCGGTGATCCAGAGATGCGGAGAACCCGTGCCCTCCACATTCGCCGGCATGAGGGCGGCAACTTCCGGCGTCATGTTTTCCACGGAGTAAGCCAACCGGATAGGCATCTCGCCCCTGCGATCCAGCAACGCGAAGGCGGCGTGCGCCGTGGCATCCAGCTTCGAGGCCCAGGTGGTCACGCCATAGGAAGCCCATTCCTCAAGTTCCTTCTTGTAAGCTTTGGCAAGCAACTCCGTGCGACGAGCCAAGCTGAACGCGGGGACGCGCGCGGCGGGAATTGCCAGGTTGTGAACGGACCCAGCGCCCAACCGCCCGGTAGGCTCGCCGTTCCCATCCAACTCGGCATTCAGCAGCTTCAGTGGGAATCGGGCGAGCAGCAGGCTCAAACCCGCCGAGTTCACTAAATCGAAGTTCACATTGTTCATCCGCACCAGCAGTGGCCGGTTGGAAACGATGCGATCCAGCGCGCGTCGATCCACCTTGTCACCAAAATCGATACTCGAATCAAATTCTCCCGGCTGAACTTCGTACACCAGCCACGGAAGTTCTTTTTCCGGTGGGTCGGCCTGAATCCGCTTGCCCATTTGGTCCAATATCTCGTTGACGCTGCCCGCTTCGACCACATGGGGATTGGCAATTTCAGGCGCTACTTCGAGGGCAGAATGGTACAGCGCGTAATCCATCAGGTGGACGTGGGTGTCGATGATTCCGGGCAAGATGGTTCGTCCCGCTAAATCGATCACTCGAGTCTGCGGACCACGCAACGCCAGCACTTCCTGGTTGCGTCCGACGACGGCGATTCGGCCATCTGAAATAGCGAGTGCCTCGCCGATGCTGAAGGAGTCATCCACGGTGACGATTTTGCCGTTGTGGAGAATCAGATCAGGGCGAGATGATGTTTGCGATTGCAGCACCGCGGGGAGCGTGAACAGGAAGAGGCTGAGTACTGCCGCCACCCGTCCGGATCGCAACAAAGTAAAGTACAGAATACGCCTCGGAATGCGCCCATTGTCGTTGGCCGGATTACGGAGCGCATAAAGTGCAGGCGGCTGTTTCATGAATCGGGCCTCTCTCTCTCCGTCGGCCACCGCTGGAAATAGTGGATTACGCGGCGGCAGGACATGCATAGGACATGGCACTTGATACTCCGACCCGTGGGACAAGTCAAGCCACAATAATGGCGGGTGGTGGGTCAGTTTGAATAAGTTGTCGATGGTGCTTAAGTGGGGCAGGCATTCCTGCCTGCCCTTAAGAGGACAGGTCTGGAGACCTGTCCCTACCTTAGAGCGCAAACTGACCCACTACCTGATGGCGAAGTTCGCGCATCCAATTCCCATCCTGGAGAGTTCAATGTCGGCAGCCGCATCGGACTGTTGGCGCGAGCATTTCATACGAAGGTCATGGAACAATCATTCGGAAGGGAGCAACAATGCATCGGACATCTGAACTAGTGTAAACCAGGTAAACTCGGGTTGATGGCGGGTCTGCTTTGTCTGGCCTGGGGAGCGCAACAAGTTGCCGCGCAGAGCACGTATACGCCGGGCGCGTATCGCGCGCCTCGCTATCCGCAAGTGAAAGCGAATTACACAATTGTGGAAGGATACGCAGCTTCCGGGACATCCCGGGCCAGGCGTCAACAAACTGTGGGTGATCGCCATCGGCACCAACCCCAAAGGCATTCGCACCAAGAGCTTTCAGGACGCGGGCGGCTCATGGGAGCGCTCGCGCTCCGGCGTGATTCACTGAGGCATGGGCTCGCGCACCGGCTTTGTCATGGAAAAACTGATGCCCGGTGAGTGGGAGGCATTTCATGAGAAGAACGACGTGCCTTCCGGCCATCTGCACATCCATACCTACTTCACGACCATAGATGTTACGACAGCCGACGGCCGCGTCATTCGTCTGCTCGACAAAGGCCGGCTGACGGTGCTCGATGACCCCAAGGTGCGGCAGGTGGCGGCGAAGTATGGCGACCCGGACGTGATTCTGCAGGAAGTCCGGAACCCCGCCATGCCCGGCATCAACGTTCTCGGCAACTACATGGAGGACTACGGAAAGGATCCCGTCTCCTACATCAAGAAAGAATTCATCAACAACTATAAGTACTAGACCATTTTTCGGGATAGTGTATCCGAGCCACGCCATTACTGGCGCGGCTCCGATTTGGTCACAGCATCAGCAAATATTCTTTAGTGGGTGAAGAAGAAACAGACAACCCTCGGCCCCGAGTTCGGCGCCGAAGGCGCGAACGTCGGGCATGAGATCGCTTGACCCCGGACGGAAGGCTTCCGCGGAAGTGGTCAGCGTAATCATCGCGGGACGGGCGTTGGAGCCCACGCGCAGACTCAAGTAAGCCAGCAACCCCCCGGAAATGCTGGTCGCGGACGGATCGGAAAGCTCCGCGGGAATCGTCACGGTCGAGGTGTCGATGCCATTCGCGTTCTTCGCCGTCGTCACATCCGCGCTGAATTTCAATCTTCCGTTGTCGCCCGCAAGGCCAGCCTCCACCTTGTCAAACTTCACGTTGGCGCTCACGAAAGTCACTTTCAATCTCACTCGGCCAACGGCAATGGACTCTGGCGGAGTGAAATAGATGGGCACCAGCGCCGCTTGCTCCGGCTGTCCGGAAGTCTTGCCAAGCGTAATGCGCATGGTCTTCTGGACATTGATCTCCGACTCCTGCGCGGAGGCGATGGCGAACACTGGGGCCAGAGCCAGCAATCGTGGGCCAACCAGCACGGCCACGCTTAGACTGCGCCATACAGCCATCATTTGAAGCCCTCTCTGAGCATCAAACATCCACCCACCCGGCGCGGACACTGCATTTGTTAATTACACCAGACATATCATCTACTAATGACAATCTGCACAATCAGCTTGACTTAGGTACCCAACGCGAGTAAAAAAGTCTCACCACTTTGCTATCGATCAAATTGTCCGAGCCTTAAAGATGTATCTTCAGGAGGTCCACATCATGCGAACCGCAACGGCCACATTTGTGAGTGCGCTCATGTTGTTTTGGGTATGTTTGGCGGAAGCTCAACTTACCACCGGAACCATCAGCGGATCGGCCACCGATCCCAGTGGAGCCCTGGTGCCCGGCGCCAACGTCACGGTGAAGAATCTGGAGACTGGCATCTCCCGCAGCACCGTAACCGGAGGCAGTGGCCGCTATGAAGTTCCCAATCTCCCGGTGGGAAATTATGAAGTAAGCGCGGAGATGAACGGATTCAAGAAAACCATTCGCAGCGGAATCGAGCTGACCGTGGGTCGCACAGCGGTGGTGGATATGGCCCTGCAGGTGGGCGAAGTCACGCAAGCGGTAACCGTAACTGACGAAGTATCGCTGGTGGAAACCGCGTCGGCCACCGTATCCAGTTTGGTGGATGAGAAGAAGGTCGCCGACCTGCCGCTCAACAACCGCGATCTGACGCAACTGGTCTTCCTGCAACCCGGAGTGCTGCAAGTGCCTAGGGAGCAGGGGAATATTGGTTATCGCAGCGGCATGGGAGCCACCTTCTCGGTGGGTGGCGCGCGCGGCAACCAGAACACCTTTTTGCTGGATGGCATGTCCAACTCCGACCCGTCAGGAAACGCGGCGGGCGCCGCCCAGTCTTATATCGGCGCCGAGACGGTGAAGGAATTTCAGATCATCATCAACAATTATTCCGCCGAATACCAAAGTTTGCCCGGCGCCATTGTCAGCGCCGTAACCAAGTCGGGGACCAACACACTGCACGGCTCGATCTTTGAATATGCGCGCAATGACAACTTCGATGCCACCAAGTGGGACAACAAGATTGTTCCTTTGGCCGCCGGACAGAAATCCGTCAAGAATGAGTTCAAGCGGAATCAGTTTGGCGGAGCGATCGGCGGGCCCATTGTCAGGGACCACACTTTTTACTTCGCCAGCTATGAAGGGTTGCGCGAACGCCAGGCGGCCAGCGACACCGCTTTTGTGCCGACCGTTGCCGCCCGGCAGGGGATATTGCCGATCACCACTTCACTGACGGCGGCCAATTGCACGGCTTCAAGCGGCGTGGTGGACCTGGCCAACGCAGTCTGCGCGCTGCCCGTGGCGGCATCGGTCCGGGCGCATCTGGCGCTATGGCCCGTTCCTGGAGTGGGGAACACCATGGGCAATTCCGATAACGGGCGCGTTGAAATTTTCGGCGTGCAGCGCGCGCCGGTCAATGACGACTACGTGAACGGGAAAATCGATCACCAGTTTGCGGGGCAGAGAGCCGGATTCATCTCCGGGACTTTCAGCTTTGATGACGCCAACCGCGACATCCTGCGCATGTTGGGCGACTTGGCGAACCGCGGCACGCTATCCAGAAAGTATGTTCTCGCCTTCAAGCACACTAGCGTGCTGACTCCCGCGACCATCAATGAATTTGGCTTTGGATTCAATCGCACCAATATCATTGGGGAAATTCCCCTGGATGGCGATTCGGACATCGCCGGGCTGGCCTTCCTCCCCGGCGCGAAGCGGCTCGGGCAGTTGAGCGTCGGGAACATCGCCAGCCTCGGTTACTCCAACAGCGAAGCGCCCACCTTGGAACGAACGATTTCCCTCAAGGACGGATTGTCGCTCAGCCGCGGCAACCATTCCTTCCGCACCGGGGTCGAACTCCAACTGATTCGCGACGAGGACAACAGTTGTCCTCCGGGATGCTACGGCAACTATAACTTTCAGGATCTCCGCCGCTTCATTACCGGCGTGGTGCGCCGCTATGATGCGCTGCTGCCAACGGCAGCGGGATTTCCGGGCTTTAAGATGAAGCAGTCGCTTTTCGGGGCGTACTTCCAGGACGATTACCGGATCATGAATTCGCTCACGCTGAATCTAGGGATGCGTTATGAGTTTGTTACCATTCCCAAAGAGGTCAATGGTAATCTCCGCATCATGAAACGATTTGAGGATCCGGCGCTGGTGCCCGGCCCGTTCTTTGCGAGCAATCCCACGACCAAGAGTTTCAGCCCACGATTCGGGTTTGCCTACGCTCCCGGTTCGCGCAAGACCTCCATCCGCGGCGGCGCGGGAATCTTTTACGATCACCCGATGCTCTATGAGACCCGCACTAATCTTGGCGAGATGCCGCCGTTCCGCTCGGTCGGTCAAGTGAGCATTGACAATCCCGGCACGCCGGCCATCCCGTTTCCCAACGGCTACGGCGCCATCACCTCGCCGAACGTGACGCTGACGACGAACCTGCGCACCGCGCAATGGAATATCGATACAACCTACATCTACCGCTGGAACCTGACGCTACAACGCGAGATCATGGGCGACTGGCTGGTCTCGGCGGGCTACACCGGTTCACGCGCCGTGCATCTGTGGAACCAGTACGTGCCCAACCTGAACAAGTGGATCGGGTGGCCCAATCAGCCGACCGGCGCGAAGTACTTCCCAGCGACGAATGAGGCCGGCTTCGGCGGTCGTATTCAACCGAACTTCGCGCAGATTCGCTGGCAGGCTTCCAATGGCAGCAGCTACCATCACGGTCTGGCCTTGAGCGGTCAACGGCGCCTCCGCAACGGCCTGCAATTCCAGATCTCCTACAACTTCGCCAAGACCATCGATCAAGGCACCGACGTTACCGGCGGAGAACTGGGAACCAATCAGCGGACTCTCTACATGTGGGACACGCACCTGCTGAAGGCGCTTTCCTCGCAGGATGTCCGGCACGCCTTTACGGCCAACTATTCCTACGAGCTGCCCCTGGCAAGAGGAAGAACAGGCATCGCAGGAGCCATTGCCAAAGGGTGGCAGTTGAACGGCATCATCACTCTGACCTCCGGCTATCCGCTCACCATCGTGGACTCCAACTCCGCTCAATTGACGCGCATGGCGGAAAACGGCGGCTTGGCCGTGAATATGATTCCCAATGGAGACAGCAATCCCACCGTGGGGACCACGGCCGGATGCGGCACGGGCACGAGCGCCGTGACGGGTGGACAGACTCTGGGCGCGGCTCACAGAAGCGGCGGCATTCTCTATTACGACCCCTGCCAGTTTGAAGCTTCGACGCTCGGCTACTACGGCACTCTGGGACGCAACACGTTGATCACTCCCGGCCTGGCCTCAACTGATTTTTCATTGTTCAAGAACTTCGATCTTTCCGAGGGGCGGCGCTTCCAATTCCGGGCTGAACTGTTCAACGTGTTGAATCGCGTGAACCTTTCAATTCCCGATACAACTCCGCTGGATGCCAATGGCATCCGGGACTCCGCTGCTGGCCGGATCAACGCCACCCGTGGCTCGGCCCGCCAGATCCAGTTTGCATTGAAGTATATTTTTTAGCAGGCGCGCGATGGAGCGCTGCGAATGCAAGGTCAAAAGCTGTTGGAGGTGGATGTGTCTGATCTGAGCAGGCTAAAGCGATTTGCATTCCTCATTATGTTACTGGCGGGGACCGGCATCCTGCGGGCGCAGCAGACCGTCAACGTGCCCGCCGAGATGGTTCAGTACCCTGACCTGATCATCTTCAACGGCAAGATCGTCACCATGGACGACACCACTCCCACCGGACCTGTCGGAAAAATCGTGGAGGCCATGGCCATTCGCGGCGACCGCATCCAGTTTCTTGGGAGCAGCCAGCAGGTGCAGCGCTATGCCGGCCCGCAGACCCGCAAGATCGATCTGAAGGGCAGGACGGTGGTGCCGGGATTGATCGACACGCACAACCACTTGCATGATTCGTTCATCGGCGCATGGGCGCGCAAGAACCCGCAGGAAGTGCTGCGCTTCCGCAAATCGTTCAGCGTTACGGGAAAGACATTCGAGGATTTGACGAAGGGCATCGAGCTGGTCATCAAGGAGCAGATGGCCAGCGCGCCGCCGGAACAGTGGGCCACCATCAGCCTGCCGGGCCGAGGCCCCAACGGACTGGGCATCGGCACCGTTTACATGACCGAGAAGACGATGACGCGCGAGAAGCTGGATGCGCTCGCGCCCACGCGCCCGGTGGCCGTCGATACCGAGTCCGCGTTCCTGCTCAACACGGCCGGGCGCGATGCCTATATGAAGATGTTCGAGGTGGACCCGACCGCAGAGAACGAGGCCAGCACACTGCTCAATCCGCAGATCGGCCGCACGCTGATCACCGAGCAGTATTTCCGGACCCGCGTCCCGCTCCTCGCCAATATTGTGGAGGACGGGCTGAAACATTTTGCCGCCCTGGGATTCACCACGTTCAGCTCGCATATCGTGGGATTCCCGATTCACGATGCGTATACGAAGCTGGCACGTGAAAACCGTCTGCCCGTGCGTTTTGGATTCGCGCATCGCTACTGTCAGGTGATGGCGGTGGACATCTCGGGCTGTTTCGCGCGGCTGGGCGATATGGCGGGATTTGGTAACGACTACTTCTGGAACGTGGGCGTAACACTCGGCGGGCTGGATAGTGACGCGCCGGGCATATGCAGCACGATGGAGGCCGTCCCGCAGATCAAGGCCATGGAGGATTGCCGCTTCATGCCCGGCACGCCGTATCACGATGCCATCTACACTGCGTTCCGCTCGCATCTGCGCTATGTGGTTAATCACGTAATGGGCGACCGGAGCATGGACATCTTCCTGGATATTGTCGACAAGGCCATGAAGGATGATCCCAGCATGGATTTAAACTACATCCGCTCGCTGCGCCTGAGTTCGGACCACTGCGGATTCTATCCGCGACAAGACCAAATTCCTCGTATGGCGAAATTTGGAATGCATTTTAGCTGCGGCCCCAAAGAGATCGACGACATGGGCAGCTACATTCCCAAGATTTATGCGGAACGCTATGCCAAGCAAATTGAGCCGATCAAGAGCATGTTGGCCGGGGGACTCATCGTGGCCAACGAAGGCGCCGGCAACGGCCTGGACGACGTGAACCCCACGGCATTCGCGCGGTACTTTCCCTTCATCAGCCGCAAGCGTACCAATGGCGTGTTGATCGCGCCGGAAGAAGCGATTGACCGCGTGCAACTGCTCAAGATGTCCACTTCATTCGCCGCTTCCTACCTGATGCGGGAGAAGGAAATTGGAACACTCGAACCCGGCAAGATGGCCGACTTCGTGGTCTTCAACAAGGACTACTTCACCATCCCGGAAGCGGAGATTACCAGCGTGGTTCCGCTGATGGTGGTAACGGGCGGCAAGACCATTGTGCTGCGCGACGAATACGCCAAGGAAGCAGGCATGCCCGCCGTGGGTCCTCAGCTCAAGTTCAGTTACGAAGTGCCCAGGGCTAACGCGCAAGCGCGAGACGGCGACGCCATGGACGCCACCGAGTTGCTCAGACGTAATTAGTGAGGATCGCAAATAGTTGTGCGCCGGTTCTCCGTCAGGGCACGACTTTAGTCGTGCCGACGCAGGCTGATTTGAATGAGGCTTTAACCCCTGAGATGTGTCCCTCGGCGGTTAGAACCGCTGGGTTGCAAGTGGGTTTTCGGCACGGCTAAAGTCGTGCCCTGACGGGGAACTTGCGCGCGCTATTATGTGATAGTCGGTATTTCTAGTTTGCAGTGTGGAGTCGAGGAGGGTCCCATGTTCGGAGCCATGTTCGAAGTAAGTCAGACAGTGAGATTGCTTTCATTGAGTCTGTTGCTGATGGTGACGGGAGTCGTCCAGGCGCAAAATACGCTGACGGTACCGGCGGAGCTGGTGCAGTTTCCAGAGATGATTATTCATAATGCAAAAATTGTTACCATGGACGACACAGCGCCCAATGGCACGGTGGGCAGCACCTTCCAGGCAATGGCGATTCGCGGTGACACCATCTACCTGCTGGGCACCGACGCGCAAGTCCTGCGTCTGGCCGGTCCGCAGACGCGCAAGATCGATCTGAAAGGCCGCACCGTGGTGCCCGGACTGATCAACACCCACAATCATCTTCATGGCGGCTACATCTCCAACTGGCTCAAGAAATTTCCAGAAGAAGAAGCCAAAATGCGGGCCCTGCAAAATCGCAGAAACTTTAGCGTAACGGGAAAGAGCTTTGACGAGTTGACGAAAGGAATTGAGCTGGTAATCAAAGAGAAGATGGCGGACGCTCCGCCGACCCAGTGGGCGGCCATCTCCGTTCCCTCGCGCGGCAAGTACGGCTTCGGCATCGGCACTCCCTACGTAATCGACGGAGGAATCACGCGTCAGGACCTGGATACGCTGGCTCCCCAGCGCCCCGTCTCGGTTAGTGGCGAGGGTGTCGAGCTAATGAACACGGCCGCGCGCAACGCATTGCTGGACCTGTTCCGGCTGGATCACACCGATGAGGCCGAATACTACACCATGATCGGTTCCGGCGGCGACACTCCATCGAATGTCTCTACCGGCGAAGGCTTCACAGAACAGTTTTGGGCATCCCGCGTTCCTATGATGGCCGACGGTCTCGAAGATGGATTGAAGCATTTCGCGGCGCTGGGCTGGACGGGATTCAGCTCGCATATTATCGGCTTGCGCATCTATGACGCCTATTTAAAGCTGGCGCGCGAAGGACGTATGCCGGTACGCTTTGGCTACGCCGACCGCAACTGCCAGATCATGGTGGTGGATATTCCGGCATGCTTCTCCCGCAAGCAAGACATCGCCGGAGTGGGCGACAAATATTTCTGGAACGTCGGCGTTACTCTCGGCGCGCTCGATCATGACGCCCCAACCATCTGCCACACCATGGAGGCCAGTCCCAAAATTAATGCCTTGCAGAAGTGCTATGCGGAGCCGGGCGGACCTTACAACGAAGCCATCTACACGGCCATCCGCCAGCGCCTGCGCTACGTGGTGAACCATGTGATGGGCGACAAGAGCATGGACCAGTTCATGGACATCATCGAGCGGGCGATGAAGGACGATCCAGGCATCACGCTCGAACATATCCGTTCGCTACGCCTGAGCGCGGACCACTGTGGATGGTACCCGCGCCTCGATCAGATTCCGCGCCTGGCAAAGTTCAACGTTCAACTCAGTTGCGGTCCCAAGGAGATTGACGATCAAGGAGCCTTCATCCCTAAAATTTTCGGGGAGAAATATGCGAATCGAATTGGGCCCATGCAGAGCGTGTTCAAAGGAGGCGTGATTGTCTCGGTGGAAGAGACGCAGGCGGATGGTCTGGAAAATCCCGCGCCGACCACCTTCGCGCGCGTGTACCCATATATTACTCGCAAGCGGTCCGATGGCGTTTCCATCGCGCCGGAGGAGGCCATCAACCGAATCCAATTGATGAAGATGATGACCTCGAATCCATCGCTATTTATGATGAAAGAGAAAGAAATTGGGACACTGGAAAAGGGCAAGCTGGCGGATTTCGTGGTTCTCAGCAAGGACTACTTCTCCATTCCAGAGGCGGACATTCCAACCGTCTATCCATTGATGACCGTAGTGGGCGGCAAGATGATCGTGCTGCGCGACGAGCTGGCGCGAGACATCGGCCTAACCGCCGTGGGACCGCAACTCAACTTCATCTCCAAGGCTCCAGGAAGGGAAGACCGCGACGATTGGATTCCCAGCGCGGAGTATTTTACGGAGCAGTAGTGTAGAGTCCATCACATGTTGAGCGGGGCGCGGCTGCAAGTGTTACCGCGCCCCTTTTTCAATCAGGAGACACTCCCATGAAGATGTTTCAGGCATGGGTTATGCTGGCCCTGCTATGGTGGCCCCTAACCGGAGCGTGGGCTCAGGAAGAGCTTTGGAAGCAGCAAATGAGCGCTGCTTCCGATGCCCTCCAGAAAAACGACATGCGCGAAGCCATGCTCGCTTTTCGCGCCGCCATCCGGGAAGCGGAAAAGTTGGGGCTGGAAGACTCGCGTCTGGCCAGCACTTTGGCGCTGGCCGCCACCTTCCTGATTTCGCAGCAACAGTTTGCCGAGGCGGAATCGTTCCTTCAACAATCCCTGTCGATCCGCGAAAAAAGTTTAGGGTTGGATCATCCTGAGGTGGCCGCCACGTTGGATCGTATCGCGAGCTTCTACGAAGGTCAGGGAAGTCGCGCTCCGGCCGAAACTGCGCTACTCCGATCGCTCAAAATTCGTGAACAACAGTTTGGCGGAGAGCATCGCGAAGTGGATGCCAGTATCAATCGGCTGGCTATAATGTATGACGCGCAAGGCCGCTACGACGAAGCCGAACCACTACTGAAACGTTCCCTTGCGATTCGCGAAAAGCTTCTGGGACTGGATGATCCTTTGGTGGCCGCGACCATGAACAACCTCGGCGTGGTGTATCACAACAAGGCCAATCTGGCTGAGGCCGATTCGTTCATCCGTCGCGCCTTGCAAATTCGAGAGAAGCATTTCGGCGAGCGGCATATGGAAACGGACAACAGTATTAGCAGCCTGGCTGGCGTCTACAGCGATCAGGGCCGCTACGCGGAAGCGGAAAAGTTACTGACACGGTCCATGATCATCCGCGAAAATTCCTTGGGCGTGAAGAATCCCATGGACCCGATGATCGCCGCGGGTTTGAAAGAACTGGCCGCGGTGCGCATGGCGTTGGGAAAATTCCCCGAAAGCCAAGGCCCGCTGGAACGCGCCTTGATTATCGAGGAGAAGCTTCTCAGTAAGGAGCATCCGCTTTTGGCGGTGACCTTAACCGACCTGGCTCGCGTGCACCAAAATCAGAAGCACTACGCAGACGCTGAAAAATCACTGAAGCGCGCCCTGGCGATCCAGGAAGCGACTTCAGGGCCAGAGCACTTGAGCGTCACCGCCACGCTCAACTCGTTGTCGGAGGTGTTCGCGAGCCAAGGGCTCTACGGCAGCGCGGACCCACTACTGAAGCGTTCGCAGGCGATTCTGGAGAAATCCGGGCCGGAGGGGCAACTGAATCTCGCCGCCACCTTGGATCTGCGGGGGAAACTCTATTCCGCCCAGAAAAAATACAAAGATGCGGAACCTTTTTTCAAACGCTCATTGGAAGTTGCCGAAAAAACTCTTGGAGCGAATCACCCGTTTTTGGCGGAGATATTGATGCACTATGGTGATCTGTTGCGCAAGACGTCTCGAGCGGGCGAGGCAGCGAGTTTCGAGACCCGCGCCGCAAGTCTCCGAACCACGCAACAGACCAGGTAGGCAATGCAGCTGGGAGGCCCGATGCTTCATCATTCGCGTTTCAGTCCCGGATACGCTCGCATTGCTGGAGTGTGCTTCGTGGTGTTCGTCGCTGGCTGGATATTGTTCGCCGGCAGAGATGGATGGAGGGAAGGGAGCCTCGGCTCTCAGGTTGCTGCGCGCAAACCCCGCGGACAAGCCCAGCTCGTTTCGATTCAGCCGCTCCCGGAGATGAGCGGGGCCATCTGCGACTTGGCGCCAGCCGCGGCTTCGACCTCGCTGCGAACCGCGATGCAGGAAGCACGGCAGACTGCTTCTCCGGATGCGAGTGAGCAGTTGGAGATTCAGAAGCGGCCTCCTTTGCGGGTGATCCGCGATCCTTATTCCGCGTTCAGCTCCGTGGCCGTGGACCCCATACGCGATGAGGTGATCTTCACCGACGAGAATCTCTTCCAGTTGGTGGTCTATGATCGCTTGGCCAACACGCCTGCGTCGGCCAAGATGACCGAACCCAAGAGGATCATCGGCGGATTGAATACCAAGATCGAGTTCAATTGCCACGTCTACATCGATCCGAAAACCGGTGACCTGTACACCATCAGCCACGATTCGGACGGCATGCCGATGACTGTTTTCAACCGGCAGGCCAAGGGCGATGTGCCGCCGACCCGGGAGCTTGACGTGCCCAAGGGCACCTACGGAATTGCGGTGGACGAAGTGGCCGAGGAAATGTTTTTTGCCATCGAGCATGATTCGGCCGTCTCAGTCTACAGGAAATATGCGGAGAAGGATGAAGCCCCGATTCGCCTGATTCAAGGCGACAGGACATTGCTGGGCGACGCTCACGGAATCGCTCTCGACACCAGGAAGCAATTGATGTTTGTCAGCAACTACGGATACTCATCGAGCCGCGCCGCCGCGCCGCCGGGGGGAGCGGGGAGACGGCGGAGGAGCGAGGAGAAACCGAACTGGCCGCTGCAACGCAGCGTCGCGATTCCCGGCACGGGCAAAATCCTTCAGCCTTCCATCAATGTCTATCCCATCAAGGCGCATGGAGACATCCCGCCCCTGCGGATCATTCAGGGACCGAAAACACAAATCAACATGCCGTCGCACTTGTTCATGGATGAGGGGAACAACGAACTCTTTGTAGCCAACGATATGGGCAACTCTATTCTGGTGTTCGATGCCTCCGCCAGCGGAGACATAGCCCCCAAGCGCGTGCTGAAGGGGCCCAAGACGATGATCCAGAACCCCACCGGGGTGTTTGTGGACTTGAAGAACGATGAGCTTTGGGTGGCCAACTTCGGTTCCCGCGCGGCCACCGTCTTCAAGCGAATGGCGGCGGGAGATACTGCTCCGCTGCGCATCATCCGCAACGGCCCCCTCGATGCTCCCGGCCTGATGATCGGCAATCCGGGTGCGGTGGGATATGACACCAAACGCGAAGAGATTCTGGTTCCTAACTGAGTGATGCATCCGCAGATTGCGGTCTTCGCCAGGCTGGCGAATGGCGCGCCCAAACCGGTGCGGCAGATTCATGGACAGAAAACAATGTTATCGCGGACGGTCCACGCAATTGCCTATGATGAGATTCACGATGAGATCGTGGTGCCCAATCAATTCGCGCAGGCCATTCTGACATTTCGCGGAGGAGCGAATGGGGAAGAGCCGCCGCTGCGCATCATTAACGGTTCGCTGACGCAATTAGAGGCCCCGGACCGGCTGGGAATTGATCCGGTGAATAACGAAATACTTGTTCCGGAAAGTGGGCGCGTGCTGGTCTATCCCCGCGAGGCGAACGGCAACTCGGCCCCCAGCCGCATCCTGGAAACCGAAGGCGGCATGGGCGGATCGGTTGCGGTGGACTCGCTCAATAATCTGCTGGTCACTGCTGGATCGTCAATCAAGATATTCAGCCGCTCAGGCAAAGGGAAAGTCCAGCCACTACGAATCATCGGCGGACCCAAAACGCGCGATATGATCAATGGCAGCAAGAATATCGTTCTGCATCCGGCACGTGGATGGATCGTGGTGGCTAACCAGGGCGTCAACAGCCATCCCCCGATTGACTACTCCGAGGGATCATTCGTCGGCGTTTGGAGCATTCACGATAGCGGCGACGTTCCGCCCAGGTGGACCATCGGCGGCCCCCATGGCGCACTGCGCCAGGCGCGTGGCGTAGCGCTGGATCTCAAGAATAAGTCTGTCATTGTCTCAGACAAATATCTGAATGCAGCTTTAACGTATTACTTTCCGGAAATGTTTTGAATCGGAATGCAGCAGAAAGAACAGTCTGTCTGGAATGGTAGGCGCGTGGGGACTCGAACCCCAGACCTTCCCGATGGCATCGGGACGCTCTAACCGTGCGCGGAACCTGCAATCAGCTGATCCATTGCTTGGCGCGATTTCCAACTTTTCACCTGACGCTCCCGCTGCCTGGCTAGCGGCAAACTCTCGTACGCTTCCTGATAGACCAGTATCCAGGGTCCACGCCCACGAGTATAGGCGCTGTGTCCGCGCGCATGTTCACTCAGCCGACGAACCAAATCATTCGTGGACCCAATGTAGAACCGGTCCGCTGTCTGACTCTTCAATATGTACAGGTGTGCCATGCAAAATCGGAATGGTAGGCGCGTGGGGACTCGAACCCCAGACCTCCACCGTGTCAATTTTGAGCAACCAACCCTAAAACCTAATGCTTGCCTTGCTTTACCGCGATTTGCTCGTCAGCAAAACCCCTCCAAACGGAGGGTTTTGTTGACGAGTTGTTGACGCTATTGTTGACGAGTTTACGGTAGAGGTCTAGGTAGCGGTCAAAAGGCAGAATGGTGAATGCCCTCGCGGATACTTCCGGGAGGCAGTGTCTTAAGACTTCGTTGACGATGTTTCTAGCTTTGGCTTGAATTTGGGCCAGCGGTTGTAGCCAATGGCGGGATCATTAGATCGCAAAGACTCGATAAACTCGCGTTCCTTCTGATTTACCTCAGCGTTGGTGGCGGTATCCGATTCCCACAGAAGTTGCTTTCTAGCCGTGAAATCGCGGCGCTGTTCGGGAGTGAAGTCCGCTGCCATTAGCTTACTATTGACGCTGCCGAAGTAGATGATGGTGTCCGTTATGTCCCGACCCACGTAAATTTTGCCATTGGGGTACGTGATCTTATACACGACTTTCATGCCCATGACAGCCATCCTCCGAAATCTCTAAATAGCAACTGCGGCACGCGCTCCAGTGTGCCGCACGATGAAGAATTGCTTTCAACGCAGTTTTAGGACAATACCCTCTTAGGCTGTCCGGTGCAAACCATCCGCCCTACCTTGCTTTGCCATGCTTGACCCCCTTCTTTTTCCCGCTGCCTTTGGGCCGTCCGCCTTTTTTGCCATTCTCGCGGGCAATCTCCTGCAATCGCTCAATACCAAACCGCTTCAACCGGGCCTTGTAGCTTCGCTTGCCTAGCCAGCTTGTGAATTTCTGAAGTTCTGATTTCTTCATAGATAGATCCTCAATTGTTGAGGTTATT
>SHUM01000015.1 GCA_009691245.1 Acidobacteriota bacterium
CGCTTCTATCCATTGTGGTTTGAAGACGTGGATCTCTGTCTGCGGCTGAAGCGGGCAGGTGGAATGATTGTCTATATTCCCGACGTGGTGATCGAACACCAAGGGGGGCATTCGCTCGCATCCGTCGATTTTTCAGAAAAGCAGGTTTACTGGTACCGCAACTTGATTTATTATGTGGGAAAGAATTTGGGCTGGCGGGCTAGTTGCTTGGTTCGGGCCGCTCTGCTTTGTGGTTTGGGTTTGAGGATCGCGGCGGAGTTGACTGGGCTGGTGATTGGACCGATAATTGAGTGGATTTCATCAAGACCCCGCACGCAGTCCCGCGTCCGCAACGCGCGCGTAGCGGCCTATTGGCGAGCCGCTCGTGTGGCCTTTGCAAGCCACCCTGCAGTGCGCTTGGCTTAAGGGGCCGTGAGCAATGGAATTGAGCAGCTTACATATCCGACGACACGGCTGGCTACGCCCGGGCTGGGCTGGGCGGTGCCGCTTAGAGGGACTGAAATAACGTATGGGGGATCAATTGACTGGGGTGACGCGCGCACCGCTCGTATCCATTTCCATCGTGACCTACAATAGCGGACCTTTTCTGAAGCGCTGCCTGGATTCCGTGCTGGCGCAGGACTGGCCGCGGCTGGAAGTGATCGTCATTGACAACGCCAGCACCGACGATACGCGGAGCATCCTGGAAAGTTATCAAAAACGGATTAGCGTGATCTGGAACAAGCAGAATCGCGGTTTTTGCGGCGGGCAGAACCAGGGCATTCGTCGCGCTGAAGGCGACTGGGTCCTGGTGCTCAATCCAGATGCCGCGCTGACCCCGGCATTTGTCTCCTCACTCGTCTCGGCCGGTGCCCAGGATCCCAACGCGGGCACGCTTTGCGGCAAGCTGCTGCGCGCCGAGCCGGACCTCTCCATTTCCTGTATACCACAAGTGGACTCCGCCGGAATCTATTTCACGCCCACCTTCCGGCATTTTGATCGCGGCACACATCTTCCCGACGGGCCGGAGTACAGTCAGCCAGCCTATGTATTCGGCGCCACGGGAGCGGCGGCATTTTATCGGCGCGCGATGATCGAAGATGTTTCGGTGGAAGGTGAGTTCTTCGACGAGGACTTTTTCTTTTCCCGCGAGGATGCCGATGTGGCCTGGCGCGCCCAGTTGTTCGGCTGGAAGTGCCTCTATGTTCCCCATGCAATTGGGTATCATGTGCGGCGCGTATTCCCGGGCGTACGGCGCAACCTGCCCTCGCTGATCAATCAACATTCGGTGAAGAACCGTTTCCTGATGCGCATCAAGAACGCCACGTTTGGCCTGTATCTGGTGAATTTGTTTACCGTTACGGTGCGTGATCTGGGCATTCTGGCCTACTGCCTGGTCAGCGAACGCGGATCGCTTGCGGGGCTCGGCTTTGTCCTGCGCAACTGGAGCCGGATCATGGCCAAGCGGCGCATCATTCAGCAGCGTCGGCGCGTTTCGGATGATTACATGAAGGCCTGGTTCCGCTTTCAGCCCGTCACTTTTCCCGCGCCGTTTCTGCTCAAGCCGGAAGAGAACCTGCCGGTTGCCGCCAAGTCCGCGGCGGCGGCCATCGTCAATCTGCGTCCGGCCGGTTCGGGCCCCGAACGTTCTCGCTAACTTTTCGTCTTACCCTTCCGTATACATTTACACTGGCATTTTCAACTTCGCCCGCTATCATGATGATTGATGAAGATCGCCATCTTGGGCACGCGCGGCATTCCGGCAAATTACGGCGGCTTTGAAACCTTCGCGGAGGAGTTGTCCGCGCGATTGGTGGAACGGGGTCACGAAGTTGTCGTCTATGGCCGCACCAACAACATTCAATATCGTGGTGACACCTATCGCGGCGTGCGCCTGAAGCTGCTGCCCACCATCCCGCATAAATATCTCGATACCATTGCCCACACTTTTCTTTCCATCCTGCATGTGCTCCCACGGGATATCGAAGTGATCCTGATCTGCAACGCCGCCAATGCCGTGTTCTCCTTTCTTCCTCGCATGGTGGGAAAGAAGACTGTAAGCAACGTGGACGGCCTGGAGCGTCAACGCAAAAAGTGGAATGCGCTGGGACGCGCCTGGTATCGCATCTCCGAGCGTTTGGCCACGGTGCTGCCGAATGGCATTGTTACCGATGCCGAGGTCATTCGCGCCTACTACGCCAAGCATTACGGGCGTGATTCCTGGTGTATCCCCTATGGCGCGGATGCGGAGAAAGTCGAGACGCGGGTGGCGCTCGATCGCTTGGGGCTTGTGCCGGATGACTACTTCCTTTATGTCTCCAGGCTGGAGCCCGAGAATAATGCGCTGCTGGTGATTCAAGCCTTCGAGCGCGTAGAGACGCGAAAGAAGTTGGTGATTGTTGGCGATGCTCCCTACGCGGACGAATACATTGCGCGGTTGAAGGCAACCCCCAAAGCAAGCAATGCCTCGCGCATCCTGTTTCCTGGAGCCATTTACGGGGCTGGTTACCGGGAGCTGCAATCGCACGCCTTCGCCTACGTTCACGCCACGGAGGTGGGAGGCACGCACCCGGCGCTGATCGAGGCCATGGGCCGGGGCTGCGCCACACTCTATCTGAATACACCGGAGAACGCCGAGGTGGCCGGTGACGCCGCGATCCCCTTCACGCAGGATGCCGAAGTCTGCGCCCACCAAATGTCGCGGTTGATCGGCGATGAGGCTCTTCGCCAGCAATACAAGGTCCTTGCCCGCGCCCGCGTGTTGAGCCGTTACAATTGGGATGTGGTAACTACACAATACGAACAGATGCTCCAGCAGTTGCTCGCCGGCGGACGCAGCCCGAGTAAAGTTCCTCCTCCCCCTATACCTCATTAGGAACACAGCCGGGTGCGATCTCCAATTTTGAGCAAGATGTTTATGCAACTTGACCGATAGCCTTGATAGCATGAATTGTTAAGGTTAGGTGTCGGCGAATGTTTCAGCCGGTAGGGGAGCTTGCAGAAGTGGCTAAAAAAAACAGAGTCAAGGAAAATCCCGCCGGCCCCCCCGCGTTCAAAGCCAATCGTGGCCTCAGAGCCTGAAGTCGAATCGCGTATGGAGTCGCCGTCTCCTCGTCCCGGTGGATTTTTCAAGAAGCTCTCGGGGTTATTTGGCGGGTCGGCCAAATCGGAATCAGCCGGGGAACCAGAAGACCCAACCGGGTCTTTGATAACTCTGTTTACCGGTCGCGCGCCGGCGCGCGCGTTGCCCGCCGAGGATACCAAGCCTGCCAGCAACAAAGAGTCTTCCGCTCCCAAGAAGGCGGAGACGCCCGCAACGGATAACGATGTAACTCTGCAAAAGGTGGGAGAGTTGGACCGGCTGCGCGAAGAAAATGGTGCCCTGAAAAAAAAGCTGGACGAAGAGCGCCAGCTCGCCCGCGTGCAACTGGGACAGATGGAGGTGCAGGGCAACGAACTGCGTTCGACCGCCGACAAAGTCCGCGGGGAGCGAGGGGATATCGAGGCCCGCGCCGCGGTGCTGCGCAAGTCCGTCACCGCGCTGGAGCGCCAGGTGCAGGACGAGCGGGAAAAATTCAACAAAGAGCTGGAGCGAACAGCCACACAGCGGGACACTCTGATGCAGGAAGTAGCTGAGCTAAACGAGTGCATCGTCACGCTGGAGAAGGATCAGGAGGAGACGACTCTTTCCAACACGCGATCGACCACGATGGGACTGTCAACGGAGATCGGTGCCAGCCACGCTCACATTTCAAGGCTGGAGTCGCTGGTGCAGCGTCTTGAGGATGAAGTCGAGAATTCGCAGCGAGAATTTGCCACAGAAAAAGAAAAGTCCCGGCGCACCGCCGATGAGTGGGAAGCAAAACTCAAGCAAAGTGAACGCGCCGTCAGCCAGGCGCACGCCGAGCGCCAACGCATTGAAGGCAGCGCTAGCATGGTGCAGATGGCTGTCGAAGCCCTCGAACAGCAGGTACGTGAGCAGCGTGAGGCGATGGAGTGTCAGGCCAAGCTGATGGACTCCGAGCGCAGCCAGGCTCGCGCCCGTTCGGGTGAGCAGGAGCAGAAGATTCTGTCGCTGCAAGCCCAACTGGAAGCCGCCAGCATGGTAGGCTCCATCGATGACAATAGCGATACGACGGTCACTGCGTTGGATACCGCGCTGACCGAGACGCTCACCCACTCCGCGCTGGCCGAATCCCGCATCCTCCTATTGGATGGCGAGCTGGAGGCGACACGTAATCAGGTGTTGAAGGAGGCTGAATCCTCCGCCGAACGCATCAAGAAGTTCGAGGCGCGTTGGGAAGAAGTTCAGCAGCAGCTTTTGCCGAAGGATCAGGAACTGACCGAGTTGCGTCCGCTGGTGAATCAATTGAAGGCGCAGGTGAAGACGCTCAAAGCCGCGTTGGCCAAGGGGCAAGCTCAGGCGCAGGCTGGCGTTGCTGGCGCGGCATCCGGGACAGAGAACCAGCCGTTTGGTTTCAATGATCCCACCTTCGCGCAGACCGGAGTGCGGCTGCCCGCTGACATTGCGGAACCGTTCTATCATCAGACCATGGCGCCGATCACGGTGATGCTGGCTTGCGCGGACATCCTCAACATGAGCAAGAAAGTCGACCCCAGCCTGAAGAGCACCGTGGCGGAGTTCAAGACGCAGACGCAGACGCTCCTCGACCTGATCAAGCGCTATACTCTCCCGCCCGATTCAAAAGCCAGTTAAATGCCGAACTGTCGCGGCACGGTTCGCAACTCTGTTCACAGCATCGGCAATTAACTGGCCAGGTACATCCCACCGTTAACGTGGATCACCTGCCCGGTGATGTAGGAAGCTTCCTCGGAGGCGAGGTAGCCCACGGCGTGAGCCACGTCGGCGGGTAGGCCCAGCCGACCGAGCGGGATACGCGCGAAGAGTTTTTCCTTTTGCTCGGGAGTGATGACTTCCGTCATGGCCGTCTCGATGAAGCCCGGTGCCACGGCGTTTACCGTCACCTTGCGCGAGGCCACTTCCAGCGCCAGCGCGCGGGTCAGTCCATTGATGCCCGCCTTGGACGCGACGTAGTTGGCTTGGCCGGGATTGCCCAACTGCGAGACCACCGACGTAATGTTGATGATGCGGCCCTGCCGCCGGCGAATCATTCCCGGCAGTACCTGCTGGATGCACAGGAACATCGAAGTTAGATTGGTGTTGAGAACCGCGTCCCAGTCTGTCCGCTTCATGCGCAGCATGAGGCCGTCGCGAGTGATGCCGGCATTGTTGATCAAAATGTCGATCGGCCCGCAGCGCTCTTCAGCCTGATCGAAGCACTTCTTGATGCTCTCTTCGCTGGCCACATCCAACTCGAACGCCGCTGCGGCGTCCTCGGCATGGCGCGTCTGGCGAATCTCCGCGGCCAGGTCTTCGAGTTTTGCAAGATTGCGCGAAGCCACCGCCACCTTCGCTCCCGCTGCCGCCAACAACAGGGCGCAGGCTCGTCCGATACCTTGCGAAGCTCCCGTTACCAGCGCGATTTTTCCTTCGAGCGACATCGCTTGCCTCCGATTTTGCTTTGGTAGCCACGGTGAGCGTTGTTCTGGCCGTGGTCGTTTGGTCGCAACCATGGGTCCACGGCGAGAAAAATGCTCACCGTGGCTACCAAAGACTAGCTCACCTGGATTGCGCTGAGCGCTTTTTCCAGACTCTTCACATCTTCCACGTTGACGCACGCAGCCGCGCGGTCGATCTGGCGGAGCAAGCCGCTGAGGACGCGGCCCGGCCCGACTTCCACAAACAGTTCCACTCCCGCCGCCAGCAACTTGCGCATACTCTGCTCCCACAACACGGGCGAGGGAATCTGGTCAATCACGCCCTGCCGCGCCGCGCTGCCGCCGCGAACTTCCTCGGCGCGCACATTGTTGATTAATGGAAATTCAAGATCGCTAAACACCGTCGCGTTCAGCTCTGGCGCGAGACGTTCCTGCGCCGGGCGCATTAGGGCGCAATGGAATGGCGCGCTCACTGGCAGAGGTACGGCGCGCTTCGCTCCGGCTGCGGTTGCCAATGCCATTACGCGCTCAATGGCGGCCTTGTGTCCCGCGACGACGATCTGCTCGGCTGAATTGATATTGGCAGGACTGCAAATCTCTCCCTGCGCGGCTTCAGCGCACAGCTCGGTCACTTTGGCGATGCCGATACCCAGCAGCGCCGCCATCGCTCCGGTGCCAACGGGTACGGCCTGCTGCATGTATTCGCCGCGATGGCGCACAATGCGCAGCGCGTCAGAGAAATTCAGCGCGCCGGCCGCCACCAGCGCGGAGTACTCGCCCAGACTGTGCCCGGCGACCGAGACGGGCCGAATACCTTTTTCCTGAAGGACACGGTAGGCGGCTACGGAAGTAGCCAGAATGGCCGGCTGCGTGTTGGCGGTTAGTTGAAGCTGCTCAGCGGGACCGTCATAGCACATCTGCGAGAGCGGGAATCCCAGCGCCTGATCCGCTTCGTCAAATGCGGCGTGCGCGGCGGGAAAAGCCTCGGCCAGCTCACGGCCCATGCCGGGCGATTGCGATCCCTGACCGGGGAATAGAAATGCGATGGTCTTCATGGCGTGGAGATCATCTCCGGCGGATAGTCTTACTAGATCAAAATCGCCGGGTCGTCATCCGCCACACTGTGCGGAGGACTCCGGCGACTGGATCAGATCCGTACAAAAACTATTTCGCAGTTGCCACTTTAATGACAGGGCGGCCTTTGTAATAACCACAACTCTTGCAGGCCGAATGCGCCAGACGCTTCTCATGGCATTTGGGGCAGTCCACCGTTTGGGTGGGGACCAAAAAATCATGAGCGCGGCGCGTGCCTTGGCGGGCATGTGAGTGGCGTCGTTTTGGATTGGGCATTCTTTCCTCCGCGGAACATTTACGAACTACTGTTTCTTGAAACTTTCGAGTCCGGCCAACCGGACGTCGATTTTTTCAGTCTTGCATGAGCACACGGTAAGATTGCGGTTCTGGCCACACTGCGGGCAAAGTCCCGCGCAATCTTCCCGGCAAACATTCTTCATGGGCAGGGTGAGCAGCACCTGCTCCTTCAGCACTTCATCGAGTTCGAGGCCGTGCCCCTCGTAAAACCCGATCTCCAGTTCCGCCGGCTTTACTTCGATCTCTTCCTCGCGCGCGATGGACTTCATCGGCCGGTAAAACAGATCATACTCAATATCAATGGGCCGCCGCGTCGGTTCCAGACACCGGTCGCAAATCGTCTCGACCACCGTGCGCAGCGAGCCAGACAGATGAATCTCCTGGCCCAGCAACTCGGCCACGCCCGTCGTCGTGAGCGGCTCAAGCTGCTTGATCTCGCTGCCAAAGCCTATACGGCCCGGCTGAAGAGTCTGCTGAAACTCCAAGGCATCTTTTTCAAGTTCATGTATGTCGATGAACATGGCCCTGTGTCCTATCTACCGCAAAGCCGCATTGATCATTATACGTTAGATGTGAGGCGCGGGGGAAGCACTTCCGTCAAAAGTGAATCCAGCCAACGGCAAGCCAACCAGTTGTCATGTGGTAATTAGGTAAGTACATAAACGACTTGTGGAGGGACGTGGATAATTTTCCACAACAACCGGCAAACTATTGTTGAGATGAAATTGACTCAACTATCCGAACTTCTGTTAAGCGAACTGGCGACAAAAGTCGACGCCATCATGGCTTCAATGCCGGAAGCTGAACAACAGGAAAGAATAAAGCAGCTCAAGAAACATTCTTCTTCGCTGCGGCAAACGCCGCAAGCCAAAGTGCGTGAAACTCGGCAATCCTCGGGTCGACGCTCTGTATCCCGCAAATCCGCATAATCTTCCCAAATCTTGTGGCCTATTGGCCGTCAGCGCGTCTTTGTATGCTTTGAAGATAGCATTGCGCCGATCCATCTACTTCTCATCCCTGGCTCCAGTTGATCTACGCTTTACCATCTGAAAAGTTCCTCAATGCAATAATTTCGCGAGTAGCCGATCAGGCGCGCGGGCCTGATCCGGCGTTCACCGGGCCGAACTGTTCCAGCGCGAGGCGGAGAACGTAGGGGTCGGTCATGCCCGCGATGTAGTCGCAGACCACGCGATGCAGCGGTGCCCCCCCTGCTGATTGCCGTGCCTGCTCGGCGTACCCGCGCGGCATCTTGTCGGGGTGATCGAGATAGAGTTGGAACAATCGATCCATGGCCAGCAGGCCCGCTTCGCGTTCGGGAGCCAGCGCGGGATGCGCGTAGAGATGCTTATAGAGATACTTCTTCAGGATGTTCTTGTGCTCTGCCGCTTCCTTGCTGAACGCGATGATCCGTCGCGGGCAGGCTCGCACGTCGGCGACGGACTTGATCCCGAGCCGCGCGATCTCGGCCAACGAGTTTTCCATCAGATCGGTAGCCAGGAAGTTCAGGATCATCTTGATGACTTCATTGAACTGCATCTTGGCGGCTGCGGCGGGATAGCACGCCACTACCTGCTGGAAGTATTCATCGAAGATGGGCAGGTCGGCGCGCAGCGAGTCGATGGTTAGCAGCTTGGCCTCCATGCCGTCGTCGAGGTCCGCCGTGTTGTAGGCGACCTCGTCGGCCAGGTCGATCAACTGGGCCTCCAGCGGCGGGCGCTGGTCCAGCGCGTATTCACTTAGCTCGGGATGATGCTCGGGGGAGTAGTCGCGCGAGTGCTTGATGATTCCTTCGCGCACTTCAAATGTCAGATTCAGCCCGGCAAACTCGGCGTAGCGCTGCTCAAATGATTCGACGATGCGCAGGGCGTGCAGGTTGTGATCAAAGCGCTCGCCGAACTGCTGCATGATGCGGTCGAGAGTGTGTTCGCCGGCATGGCCAAAGGGCGGGTGGCCGATGTCATGGACCAGTGCGAGGGCCTCCACCAAATCTTCGTTCAGTCCAATCACGCCGGCGATGGTGCGCGAGATCTGGGCGACTTCAATCGTGTGCGTGAGCCGGTTGCGGAAGTGGTCGGAAAAGCGCGTGGTGAAGACCTGCGTCTTATTTTCCAGACGCCGGAAGGCGCGCGAATGCACAATGCGGTCGCGGTCGCGCTGATAATCATTGCGATAGCGGTGTGGTGGCTCCGAGTGCCGGCGTCCCCTGGTGTCAGCGGTTTTTAGAGCGTATTCGCGCATAGCTGGAGGTGGCCTGATCGAATTCCGGCTCAGACACGAGCGCTCATGCTTTACTGGGCGGGAAGTTCCAGGATGCGCGCCGAAGCCATCTCGGCCAGCGAGGACTCGGGGAATTCTTTCTCAATTTCCTGATAAATAGTCCTGGCCTGGCCGGGGTTGCTGGTGCGATAAATATCGGCGAGCGCCAACTGCGCGGTTACCTTGGGCACTGTGCGCGTGGGGTTCTGCTCCAGTTCTTTGAGAATCTTTTCAGCGTCAGCGGCCTTGGACTGCTTCTGCAATGTGCCCGCCAGCGCCATCTTGGTTACCGAGCGAAAGTCCGCATCGCCTTCACCGGATAGTTCCTGTAATTGCTTTTCCGCCTCGGCATATTTCGCCAACCCCACCTGCGAAAGCGCGACGTAGTATTTCGCCCAGCGCGCCGCGGTGGTCCCGCTATGCTCATTGGAGACGGTAGTGAAATCCTTGATGGCAGCCTCGTAGCGCTCTGGCTCGGTGGCGAACCATTTGCCTGTATTCTCCGGCGCTTTCGTTGGGGTGACGGTCGCATGGTACGTATCGAGCGCCTTGCCGAAGGCCTCGGAAGCATTTTGATTGCGGCTGCGCAGGAACAACATCACGGCCAGGGCTAACACCACAACCCCGCCGCCGATGCCAATCCACTTAAGCAGCGGTCGACGGTGGTGCATGAAGTAATTCAGCCCGACGCCAAGTTGCGCGACCAGTTCATCCTTCTTCAGTTCCTGCTTTGTAAGCCTAGCCAAGTCCGGCTCCTTCCAATTGTCCACAAGAAAATTAATTGCGGCGACTGTTTCCCTCAATAGCAAGTTAACAATTACGCCAACTGATAATTATCGCCGATTTTTGAGCGCAGGCAAGCCTGCATTTCATCTACACCTCATTTTGTACACCTCATTTTGAAGTTTCGAGAGTGGCATGGAAGGCATGGCTGGGAGCGTGGCGGGAGCACCTCTCATCCGTCCCTGGCGTCCCTGGCGGCCATGGCCAAACCGGCAAGACGGCGGTCGTGCTATTCTGAGCGAGCTGGAGTGCGCTCAGAATGGCTAAACGAAATCCAGAATCTACCAGACCCTTGGCCGTAGTCGAAGGGTTGCCAGCCAACCCGCCTGGAGTGCTCTATCTGCTGGGCACTCCGATCGGTAACCTGGAAGATATCACGCTGCGCGCCTTGCGCGTGCTACGCGAGGTCGATTGCGTCGCCTGCGAGGATACCCGGCAGACGCAGAAGCTGCTCACTCACTTTGCGATTCAGACGCGCACCGTCAGCTACCACGAGCATAACGAGATGACCCGCGCGCCGGAGCTGGTCTTGCAGCTTGAGCAAGGCGCGCGCATTGCGCTGGTAACGGATGCGGGCATGCCCTGCATCTCCGATCCGGGATACCGTTTGGTGCAGTTGTGCGCTCGTCATCGCATAACGGTGGTGCCTGTCCCGGGAGCCTCCGCGGTGCTGGCCGCGCTGTCCGCCTCGGGATTGCCGACGCACTCGTTTCACTTCGCTGGATTCCTGCCTCCACGCGACACCGCGCGCCGCAAAGCATTGTCCGGCCTGAGCGAAATTTCCGGCACGATGGTGTTGTTCGAATCTCCACACCGGGTAGTGGACTTGCTCGTTGCCGTGCGCGATACGCTTGGCGAACGGCCCGTGGTGGTGGCGCGCGAGTTGACCAAGATTCATGAAGAGCTACTGCGTGGAAGATGCTCGGAGGTGTTAAGCGTTCTGCAGGGCAGGGAGAAAGTTCTGGGCGAGATCACCGTGCTGATCGGCGCGGCCGATGAGCACTCCGTCGCAGCACCGCAGGCAGATACTGGGAACGTGCCCATCGCCGACCGTGTGTTGCAATTGATGAATGAACACGGTGTCTCACGCATGGAGGCATTGAAGCGCGCCGCCCGCGAGCGCGGCATCTCCAAGAGTCAGGCGTGGCGCGAGTTGGAATCCTCGCAGAAGCGCTGAGATCAAGTGTTTACAACTCGGTACTGACGCCCGCCAGTTTATCTGCGCTACAATTTCAATTGCATCGTCGCCGTATCGTTCTGCATGAATGGCACATGGCAAGACCGCGACAATGCAAAGCCATCCGCGTTATACTCGGGGTTTATGCCGGAAGACCAATTCTGAACTATGCGCTATCTGATCCTCAGCGACATCCACGCTAACTACGAAGCGCTGCGCGCCGTGCTGATCTCGGCCAAGGGCGACTACGAAGACATTGTGTGTTGCGGCGACCTCGTCGGCTATGGCCCCGACCCAGACTCGGTGACTGACTGGGTGCGCCAGAACGTCAAGCGCGTGGTGCGCGGCAATCACGACCGCGCCTGCTCCGGCGTCAGCGACGCTCTTGAGTTCAACGAAGCCGCGCGCCTGGCCGCCTATTGGACTCGCTCGCACATGAAGCCGGAGAACATTGAGTATCTGCAGCAATTGCCCGCGGGGCCGCTGGTGATCGACGATATCTTCAGCATCTTCCACGGCAGCCCGCGCGACGAGGACGAGTACGTAACCGTCTCCACTGAAGCCGCTGATTGCTTCGCGCTGATGACCCACCCGCTGGCCTTCTTCGGCCACACGCACTTGCAGGGAGGGTTCCTCAAGACTATCCGCGAGAACGTGCTGGTGCTGCCCAGCGGCGTGGCCCGCGAGAGCGCCTTCCGCCTGCTGGAGATCCGCGAGGGCGAGGGCTACTACATCAATCCCGGCTCGGTCGGCCAGCCCCGCGACCGCGACCCGCGCGCCGCCTTCGCCATCTATGACACCAAGGGCTACATCGAGTACCGCCGCGTCCCCTATGACATCGAGACCACCGTCCGCAAAATGGTGGATGCCGACCTGCCCGAATTCCTCTCCTACCGCCTGACCGTAGGCCGCTAGGCGTCCGCCAGGAATCGCTCCGCCACGTGTCAATAAATTCCCGGCAAACCCACTCTGATATTCGCCGGAAAGCCGCCTGTTTCGCCCACCACGCACGCCCGCCAAATTGCATAAAGAATCCACCCTGCCCAAAGTGCACACTTTCACGGAATTGCCCACTCTGACCAGATTGCCCAGTCCGTGCCAGATACTGAATGAGTGGATAGGGATTCGGGAAATCGGGGAAAGCCCCCGGGCATTTTCCCCTGCGCTCCTGCCGCCGTTCGCCGACAAATAACCAAAATTTTCCATTCTGACAAAATTCGCGGTTCTGCCGGCCTTCTCCCCGATTCCCGAGTTCCCACTCCACGACCGTGGTATATTCTCAGGCGTCGTTGCTTTGCTGAGTGCCGAGATGCTTCTTCCTAAACCTTCGTTGGTGGCGAGAGTGTTGGGCCGGTCGGCCCGGCAAATGACTCTTTCCCAGAGTGAGTCGCTGGATATTCATGCCATCAGAAAAATGATGGAGCCGTTTCGCAAGACGCTGCGCGCGGTGAAGGATGACATCTCCGCTGGTCTCACTCGGCCCCTTGCGCCTGACATGCCCGCCTTGCCCGCTAGTCCTGCCGGGGAATTTGCGTGGTACCCGTATGAATCGTTGATGAACTTTTATCCGCTGGAGCAGTTGCTCCGCGACGAGGACCGCTACTTCCTAAGCATGGCGGGGGGCGAGCCGGTGCTTGATCTTGGCTGCGGCGACGGGGACGTTTCCCTCTTTCTGGAATCGCTGGGTTCCCAGGTTCACGCGGTGGATTTTCCCCCGACAAACTTCAATAACATGCGCGGCGTCCGTGCGCTGAAGGACGCGCTGCAATCATCGCTGGAAATATTCGAGGCTGATCTGGACGACCGCTTCACGCTGCCCGCGCCGCGCTATGGGCTGGCGTTTTTCTGCGGCATCCTCTATCACCTGAAGAATCCTTACTACGCGCTGGAGACGCTGGCCCGCCACGCCCGCTACTGCGTGTTGAGCACGCGCGCTCGACCGCCGACCACGCCGTGCGCTTCCAGCATCACCCCATGGCCTATCTGCTCGACGCCGGCGAAGCCAACGGCGACTCGACCAACTATTGGATATTTTCCGAGGCGGGCCTGAAGCGGATCGTAAACCGCTGCGGCTGGGACCTGCGCGCATACACCACCACGGGTGACACACAAAACTCCAATCCCAGCTCCGCAGATGCCGACGAACGCGCCTTCTGTTTTCTGGAGAGCCGCCAGTTGCCCGCCGCCGCAGCGCAAGGCACGCCGTAATTCAACACTGAGCACATGAATGTCTCTGTTGCCCTCGCAGTTATTCTATAATCACGCCGTGGTTGCACCGTTGTTGTGTTCGCGTAGTGTTGTGCTCGCATAGTATCGTGACTTCCTGTACGAAACTTCCTGTAAGAAACTGGCTGTAAGGAAGTGGATGGAAACGAAAATGGGGCAAGTGCCAATGCCAACTAATTCGGCAACCGCCGCTAACGCGCGGGATGCTCACGAGGTGCGGCAGTCCTCCTGTTGCGTTGTGGGGGGCGGGCCGGGTGGGGTGCTGCTGGCGCTGCTGCTGGCGCGTCGCGGCATTGATGTAACACTGCTCGAGGCGCATCAGGATTTCGACCGCGAGTTTCGCGGAGACACCATTCATCCCTCGGTGCTGGAGTATCTCGATCAGCTTGGATTGTCCGATGCTCTGCATCAGCTTCGCCATGCCAAAATTTATGGACCGACGATTCAAACCGCCGACGGGCCGTTTCAGCCGTTCGATTTTCGCCTGCTCAAGACGCGCTTCCCTTACATCATGGTGATGCCGCAGACTCGGTTTCTCGAGTTCCTGACGAGGGGAGCTTCCCAGTACCCGAACTTTCATCTGGTGATGGGGGCCAATGTCCATCGCTTGATCGAAGAAGACGGGCGCGTTTGCGGAGTGCAATACATGAGCAAGGACTCCGTGCTGCACGAAGTCCGCGCGCCGCTCACGGTGGGAGCCGATGGGCGTTTCTCCAGGGTTCGTCAACTGGCGGGCCTGCAGGCGGTGAAGACTTCGCCTCCGATGGATGTGCTCTGGTTCCGATTGCCGCGATTAGCGAGCGACATGGAGGAGTCCACAGGCCTGTTGGGTCGATTTGCGAATGGGTACGTTCTTGCCATCATCGCTCGTGAAGACTGTTGGCAGCTTGGTTTGGTATTTCGCAAGGGACTTTATCACGAGCTGCGCGACGCGGGAATCGAGGCGCTGCGGCGAACGGTTGTCGATTTGGAGCCGCGCTTTGGGCCCCATGTGGAACACTTAAAGGATTGGCAAGAGTTGTCGTTGCTGTCCGTGGAGTCCTCGCGCTGCCCGCGCTGGTATCGCGAGGGCCTGCTGCTGATTGGCGACGCGGCGCACGTCATGTCACCCGTGGGCGGCGTGGGCATCAACTACGCCATACAAGATGCCGTGGCAGCGGCGAATATTCTCAAGCAGTCACTCCTCGCTGGTTCCGTGACCACGGAACACCTCGCGGAAGTTCAGCGTACCCGCGAGTTTCCCACGCTGGTGATCCAGCAAATTCAGAGCTTCATGCAGGAGCGTGTGCTGCTGAATGTACTCAACTCCGACAAGTTAATCCGCATCCCAGCTTGGGTCCGTATGCTGCTGCGAGTGCCGGCGATCAGCAAAATACCCGCCTGGCTGCTGGCCTTCGGAGTCAACCGCCCGCGCGTGGAGGACCTCTCGCAAACTGCCGATGTTCATCTTGTAAACTAACCTATGCTAGGCTCAGGTGTTCGGGACGCGAAGTCGCGGGCGCGGGTGTGGCTGAGAATCGAGTGAGGAGACGCTGCGATGCAATTTGATATTCGCTCGGCGGAGTTTTGGGACGAGGCGGCCATGCATCAGGAGATGGTGCGCGTCTTCGACGTCTGCCATTCCTGCCGCGTCTGCTATACGCTGTGCCCTTCGTTCGTGAAATTCTTCGAGGTTACCGACGACATCGCGGGCATCTTCGGCAATGTCGAGGAGCTGGACACCGAGCAAATTCATCTGGTAACCGACCTGTGCAATCAGTGCAAAATTTGCGATCCCATCTGCCCGTACACGCCGCCGCACGCGCTTGATCTGGATTTTCCGCGCACGCTGGTGCGCTATAACTTTCTGCGCAAGAAGCGCGAGGGCGTCTCGTTGCGCGACCGCATGTTTGGGCACGTTGATCTGGTCGGCACCATGTCGAGCTGGTTCGCGCCGCTGGTGAACTGGGCCAACAATCATCCGCTGATCCGCGAGCAGATGCAGGAATATCTTGGCATCCACAAGGATCGCCATCTGCCGAAGTTCCACTTCAAGACGTTCTGGGACTGGGCCAAATGCCACGCCAAGCGTCAGGGGACAGGAAAAGATAAAGTCCTTCTTTATTACACCTGCACGGTCAACTACAACGAGCCGGACATCGCCAAGGCCGCCGTTGCGGTGCTCGAAAAAAACGGCGTCGAATGCTGGATACCGAAGCAGCAATGCTGCGGGCTGCCCTTCGTGGATTCCGGCATGCCCGATCATTTCATGAAGCAGGTGAAGGCCAACGTCGAACTACTCGTCGGCGCGGTACGCCAGGGCTATAAGATTGTCGTCCCCAGCGCGAGTTGCAGCTACATGCTCAAGCACGACTATCCCGACTACTGGCCCGGCGAGGAAGCCAAGCTCATCGCGCAGAATACTTACGACCTCTCCGAGTATCTGGTGATGCTGCACGAGCAGGGCAAGCTGAACACCGAGTTCTCGCAGAGCGCGGGGAAGATTCGCTATCACCAGCCCTGCCATTTGATGGCGCAGGAACACGGCATGAAGCCCAAGGACCTGCTGCAACTGATCCCCGGCACGGAAGTGAATCCGCTGCAATGCTGCAGCGGGCATGACGGCGCGTGGAGCGTGAAGACGGAATACTTTGAGGAGTCGATGAAGATGGGCGCGCCGTTGTTCAAGTTCATGGCGGCGGATGAGTCGGCCTGCTGTGCCAGCGACTGCCCACTCTCGGCGCTGCAGATCGAGCAGGCCACCGGACGCAAGGTGATCCACCCGATAGAAATAATGGCCAACGCCTACGGTGTGGAGTACAAAAAGTAGGGAGCGCGCTGATGGACTCGGTCACTCAGAAATTTCACGGGGCGTGGCGCTTTGTCTCCTCTATCCAGACGCTGGCCGACGGCACGACGCGCCCCAATCCCGGCTACGGGCTGCATGGCGTGGGCAATATTATCTACACGCCGCAGGGCCGCATGATGGTGTTCATCATGGACCCCAGCCGCGCGCCGTGGGCCTTTGACGCGCATCCCACCGAGCCAGAACTGCGCGCCGCCACCAAGGGCTTCCTCGCCTATGGCGGCCGCTACGAAGTGCACGCGGGAGAAAATGCCGCGGAGGGCTACGTCCTGCACCACGTCGATCTGGAGCCGTCGCCCAACCGCGTGGGGAAGACGCTGCAACGTTTTTATACGTTTGCCGAATCAGAAAACGGCACACGCCTGATCCTGCGCGCCGCCCCGCCGCTGCCCGCCGGCGTCGTCGAGTACGCCATCACCTGGGAGCGCCTCCCGGACCTAGCCACATGCGTTGAGCGGTCTTGTGATACCGTGCCGCGCGCAGCACCGTAACGCCCAACAGTCCGCGGCGCGATTTCGCTTGACAGCCTGCCTAACGTTCGTTAGACTTCATGTATGGTACGCATCAGACGGATGGCTCAGACAGGTTTACGCGTCGTGGCGGTGATGAAGTCCCCCCACTGCGTGGTAGTGAAGGCGGCGTCAACGGAACCGAGTCGCCCGGTGGTGAATGCGGCGAAGAAGTCGCTCACGCTGGACATGCCGGAGCTGCTCGGCGGCAATGATCGTGGCGTGATGCCTCTCGAAGCGCTGATGGCGGCTTATGCCGGGTCGCTGAACGTTACCGGAAATTTTGTGGCGCACACCTCCGAGTTTGATCTCAAGAGTTGGCAGTTCACGGTGTGGGCCGAGTTTGATCCGAGCGGCATTTGGGGGCTGAACAAGGTTACCAAGCCCATTCACGTGGTGCATGTCGAAGCGACCGTGGTTACCAGCGAATCGGAGAAGCGATTGCGCGAGTTGCGCGCGACCACCGAGCAGCGCGATCCCCTGCACCAGTTGCTCAAGAAGGCTGGCGTGAAGTTCCAGCAGAAGTGGACACGCGTGAAGCCAGGTGGGCGCGCGTAAAGCCAAAATAAGTTTTGGTTGTGCGCCGGATTTGCGTTACCTGGATTTACGTTAGGGCACGACTTTAGTCGTGCCGATGAAATTTGACGGCGCGAAGGGCTTCACCCCCTGAGGTACGTCCCTCAGCGGTTAAAACCGCTGGCAACATTCGCAGTTCAGGCACGGTTGAAACCTTGCCCTGACGACGGCAATTTGCAGACGAGTTGCAATTTGAGTTCGACCAATTTAAGTTTGACCGAATCAAGTTAGAAACAAGAAAGAGAGGCTACACATGGCAGGATTTACCGATAAGTTTGCATCACCCGCGGAGTTCCAGAAAGCTCCGCAGGAGTACAAGGACCTGTTCCTGAAGGTCATGACCATCCAGTCCGATTCCGAACTGGGCGGCCCGCACCTTTACGTCGAGAAGTGGATACTGGCCGCGCCCACCGCGGAAGACCAGATGATGCTGGCCAAGACGGCGGCGGAGGAGTTCGACCATCATCGCAAGTTCGTGAAGATCATGGCCGATCTGAACGTGGACTTGAACTATCAGATTCGCAATGGCCGCGAGAAGCGCATGCTGGAGATTTTCCGCCTGCCGCTGGAAACCTGGGCCGACATGGGCGTTTTCGGCGCCTTCATCGACCGTGTGGGCGGCTATCATCTGAGCGATTTCGCCGAGTGCTCGTATCTCCCCTTGGCCAAAATCATTCCGCAGATTCTTAAAGAAGAGGCGCAGCACATCGCGCACGGCCTGCGCATTCTCGATACGCTGTGCCAGAGCGACGAGGGCCGCGCGGAAGTGCAGCAGTCGGTCGATCGCATGTATCCCCGCGCGCTGGACATGTTCGGCGTTACCGGCTCCAAGACCAGCGAGAAGTATCTTAACTGGGGCATCAAGCGCCGCTCCAATGAGCAGTCGCGCACCGAGTACCGCGAAGAGATGGTCAAGGTGATCGACCAGTTTGGCCTGAAGGAACCCGATCCGCTGAAGGGCCGGCACTATCTCTAAACCGGGCTGTAATTAACCACACCGAAGCCGTCGGTTAGGGAACCAGCAATGCAGAATGATACTGAGGGAGGGCTGGCATTTCGGGCAGGCACGCTGCTGCCCGCCACCCTCCCTCGTCCCCATGCAGCCAAGCTGGTGATCCGCGCCGATGCGCCGCGTCTCGATCAGATTCGCGCCGTCGGTTGCGATCTCCTTTTTCAATACGGCTATTCGGGCATGACCATGCGGCAGATCGCCGCGCGCCTCGCGATCAAAGCCGCCAGCATCTATTACCACTTCCCCAGCAAACAAGACATCCTGTTCGATCTGATGCGGCGCACCGCCACGGATCTGCTCGAAGGCCTGCGCCGGATCACGCAATCCGGCAAAGGCCCGGCCGCGCAGTTCGAGGACGCTGTGCGCTGGCACGTCCTGTTCCACACCCAGAAGCGCGAAGAGGCTTTTGTCAGCCACTCGGAACTGCGCTCGCTCGAACCCGATAATCTCGAGGCGATTCTCAAGCTGCGCGAAGAATACGACCGCATGTTCGACTCCATCTTGAAGGAAGGGCACCGCCAGGGAATTTTCCAGGCGCAGCCGAACGGCGTCGTGCGCAACGCCATCCTCACCATGTGTACGGCCACGGCGGGCTGGTTTTCGCCCGAGGGCCGCCTCTCCGCTTCTGAAGTCGCCGACCAGATGTGGAGCTTGATCGCCGCCGCGCTGCTCCCGCCCGCCGCAATATAATTGCATTCCGCTATGCGGCGATTTTTTTTCTCGATGTCATTCTGAGCGAAGCGAAGAACCTGCTGTTGCCTGCCGTTGGGAGAAAAT
Source organism: Acidobacteriota bacterium (assembly GCA_009691245.1). Lineage (NCBI taxonomy): Bacteria > Pseudomonadati > Acidobacteriota > Acidobacteriota bacterium. The sequence goes on from SHUM01000015.1 coordinate 19,032, forward strand.
CATATCTTTCGCTGCGCTCAGGATGACATCGCCTGAATCGTTAGGCGAAGTAACCCGCATGGGTATCAGAAGGCTGAGGGCATGTCTGCTGGATTAACTGCGCTGTCCAGTCTGAACAATAAGCATGCGCGCGACGTGCCGGTCGCGGAGATGCCGGGGCGCATCTCCATCATCATTCCCGCGCTGAATGAGTCCGCCACGCTGCGCGATTGTCTGCCGGGCCGCCTGCCCCCGGAAGTCTGTGAAGTGATTCTTGCCGATGGCGGCAGCACCGATGCGACCGTCGCCATCGCCCGTGAACGCGGCTGGAAGATTGTGGCATCACCACCCGGACGCGCCACGCAAATGAACGCGGGCGCGGCATTCGCCACGGGTGAAATTCTGCTCTTCCTCCATGCCGACACGGAACTACCCGAGCGCTACGCCTCCGAAATTCGGCGCGTGCTGGCGCTGCCGAAAATGCTCGCGGGCGCGTTTCGACTGGGGATTCGCTCCCCACGTCTCTCGCTGCGCATCATCGCCTGGCTGGCCAATTTCCGTTCAGCCACGCGGCAGCTTCCCTTTGGCGATCAGGCGATCTTCATCTCCGCGGATCAGTTTCGCGACGTCGGCGGATATCCCGATCTGCCGATCATGGAGGACTACGAACTCATGCGCCGCCTGCGCCGCCGCGGCCGCGTCGGCCTCGCTCGCGGCAGCGTGCTCACCTCGGCGCGCCGCTGGCAGCGGCTCGGCGTTTTCCAAACTACGCTCATCAATCAGTCGTGCCAACTGGCGTATCGCTGTGGCGTCTCGCCGAATCGGATTCACCGTTGGTATTATGGATCGCGCTCGGAATGACAACAATGGAGCGGTCGGTATCGTGAGGCGCAAGGTAATGGACCAGCAACCGATTAACCAATCCACAGCGCACGGCCAATGGTGGCGGCCCGTTCTTTTGGCCGCGGCGATACTGGCCGTACTCGCGCTGGCGCATCTGCTGGGCGTGCGGGAGCGGCTCGGCGGGCTGCGCGAATGGATTGCCACGCTGGGCGCGTGGGGGCCGGTGGTCTTTGTGCTGCTCTACACGGCGGCGGTGGTGGCGGCGCTGCCGGGTTCGCTGCTGACGCTGGCCGGCGGCGCGCTGTTCGGTGTGGTGAACGGCGTGGCGCTGGTGAGCATCGCTTCCACGCTGGGTGCCTCCATCGACTTCCTCATTGCACGCTACTTCGCGCGCGCAGCCGTTTCGCGCTGGCTGTCCCGCAGCGAAAAATTCCAGATGCTCGATAAACTGGCTGGCGATCGCGGCGCCATCATCGTCGCGCTGACCCGGCTGGTCCCGCTCTTTCCATTCAACCTGCTCAACTACGGATTCGGCCTCACCGCCGTGCCCTTTCGTACCTACGTTTTTTGGTCCTGGCTGTGCATGCTGCCGGGCACGGTGCTCTATGTGGCCGGCTCGGATGCGCTGTTCAGCGGCCTGTCGCAGGGCCGCGTACCATGGAATATCGTAGCCGTGATCGCGCTGATGGCCGCGCTGCTCGCCGTACTGATCCCCGTCGCTAGGCGCAGGCTCAACGCGCCGGTGCCGGAAGCCTCTCGAAAGGGAAAAGCATGAGTCCGCTGCCGGAAAAATTCTTCGAGCTGGAACCGATGGATGCGCACAACAGCGCTTTGCTCGCTAATGTGCATCCCGCCGATTGGCAGAATCCGCAGCCGCGCGCGCGTTACAACCTGGTAGTGATTGGCGCGGGTACGGCAGGTCTGGTAGCGGCGGCGGGCGCGGCGGGACTTGGCGCAAAGGTCGCTCTCGTCGAGCGCGCCCTGCTCGGTGGGGATTGTCTGAACACGGGCTGCGTGCCCTCGAAGGCGCTCATCCGCGCCGCGCGCGCTGCGGCAGAAATGAACTTCGTGCGTGCGCTCGGCGGCTCGGCGGAGCGCGCGCCTGACTTTCCCACCGTCATGGAGCGGCTGCGCGCGCTGCGCGCCCGCATGAGCCGCCATGATTCGGCAGCTCGCTTTTCTTCGCTCGGCGTGGATGTGTTCATCGGCAGCGCGCAGTTCGCATCACCGCAAGCAGTGAAGGTGAGTGCCCAGTCTGGTGTTCATCGGCTGAACTTTTCGCGCGCTGTAATCGCCACGGGCGCCCGCGCCGTCATCCCGCCGATCCCGGGGCTGGCCGAAGCCGGGTACTACACGAATGAAACCATTTTCAATCTTACCGAGCTGCCGCGGCGCCTGATAGTCATCGGCAGCGGGCCGATCGGCTGCGAGCTGGCGCAGGCCTTCGCGCGGCTGGGCGCGACCGTGACGCTGGTGGAGAAGTCCGCGCAATTTCTCCCGCGCGAGGATGCCGCTGCCGCCGCCGTGCTGCTCGATGCGTTGCACCACGACGGCGTGGATGTTCGGCTGCGCACATCCGTCGAGCGCGTTACCGTGGAGGGCGGCGAGAAGCGGGTGCAGGTCGCCAGCCATGGCGTCGTGGATGTGTTGGCAGCCGACGCGATTCTCGTGGGAGTGGGGCGCGCTCCCAACGTGGACGGGCTGGGGCTCAATGCCGCCGGAGTGAAGTATGACCGTGCCAACGGCATTGCCGTGGACGACGCGTTACGCACGTCGAACGCGCGCATCTACGCGGCGGGCGATGTCTGCCTGTTGCATAAGTTCACGCACACCGCCGACGCCGCGGCGCGCATGGTGATTCAGAATGCGCTGTTCACTGTTGGTCCGCTGGGGCGCAGGAAGTGGAGCGACGTTATCATCCCCTGGTGCACTTACACGGATCCGGAGATTGCGCGCGTGGGTCTCGATGAGAAGCAGGCCGCCGCGCGCGGCGTGGCCATCGACACCTTCAAGGTGGCCATGAGCGACGTGGATCGCGCCGTACTAGATGCCGACGCGGCTTCTGCAAGCAACCGCCCCGCCGGCTTCCTGAAAATTAATGTGCGCCGCGGCACGGACGAGATTCTGGGCGCGACGCTGGTGTCGAGCCACGCCGGAGAGAGCATCAGCGAGATCACTTTGGCCATTACGCAGCGCATTGGGCTGGGCCGCCTGAGCGGCGTGATTCACCCTTATCCCACACAGGCCGAAGCGATCCGCAAATGCGCCGACGCCTATCGCCGCACGCGGTTGACGCCCGGCGTGAAGGCGCTGTTCGAACGCTGGCTGCGCTGGCGGCGGTGATTTCCACACTTTTTTCGTCGTCATTCCGAGCGCAGCGAGGAACCTGCTTTTCTGCCGTGCCGCGTCTCAAAGCCGCGCGCGTCAGCAAGCCGACACGCTGGCGCGATCAGAAAACAGCAAAAGCATATTCCTCGCTTCCCGATAAATCGGGACAGGCCGTGAGGAATGACGACAAAAAGTAACGCGAATAGTTTTCCAGCAACCTCTAAAGTCTCTCGCCTTTTTACCACCGGTTGTGGGATTCTAGAGGCATGGGAAATAAAGATGCCAAGAAGCGTGAAGTCCGTAAGCCCAAGAAGAAGCCGGTAGTGGTAGCCCCGGCGCCGCAGCGATAACGTAGCGCGGATTCCTGGACCGGACGCCGAGCGAGCCTCTACTGGGCTTGCCGCCGCGCCGTCTTCAAATCAGGATCGAATTCATTCATTGGTCTGAATAAATTTTCAATGGAACGTCATTCGCACGTATTGATAGAGGGGGATTCATGGCAGCATCAAATGTTACGGTTCGCAACAACGGGCCGCTGGTGGTGGAAGGTGATTTTCAAATCTGCGATCAGGATGGCGGCGTGTTCGGACTGGCCGGGCGCACCAAGATCAGCCTGTGTCGCTGCGGCTTGTCAGAGAACAAGCCGTTCTGCGATGGTTCGCACGCTCGGCAAGGTTTCCAGAATATGCAGAAGGCCCGCGAGTTGCCTCCTCCCGCGCCGAAGCCGTAGTTTGGCAAGGAATAGGTATTAGGCAATAGGGAACGCGGCACTGTGACGCAACGAAAAAAGCCCGTGCTACGATGCACGGGCTTTTTAATTTTCATGTGATGGCAGGCTAGGCGGTTGCTGTCGCGGTCTTCGCAGTGAGTGTGCGCGCGGCCATCGCATGCAGGCCGAACAGCACTCCCGTGTACAGCGCATCGCCCGCCAGCGTGGTGCCGAAGAACGGCAGCGCGGCGGCGTAGCATGTCAGCAGGCCCGCCAGCGTGTGCGGATACATCACCATGCCCGCTCCGCTATCCGGCGCGAGCCACACCGCGAAATTGGTCAGCAGGAAAAACTGCGTGCTGCACAGCAGCGTCGCGCCGCCGAGCCGCGCCACGGAAAATTTCTTCAGCATCGCGCGCCCGATCAGGACGTTGATCAGGAACGCCGCGTAGATGAACGGCGTGTTGAAGCGGAACATGTGGAAGCCTTGCGCGGCATATCCGTTGACGTAATAGAGCAGCACGTCGGTGATGGCCATCAACGTCAGCGGCATCGCGAATGCGCGCCAGCCGGAGAGTTTCGCGCCGCCGTAGAGGCTCATGCCGCCCACCGGCGTGAAGTTCGGCGGATGCGGGATCAGCCGCGCCAGCGCCGCCGCCACCGTCAGACCAGACGCCAACAACGACGAGTGCCGCGCTTGAAGCTTGTTGGTTTCCGCGTGATTCAAATTCATCTAGCGCTCCTTGTGCCTGTTCACGATCCGTTTCAAACTAATGCACCATTCTATTGCATGTAATGCGCGCTGTATAGCAGTTAGTGCGCGCGGCACTGTGACGCGACACGGGCGCACAATCATTTCATCGCTACGATGTCGGCGCGGTTGGTGAAAGCGATGTAGTCGGCGAGCTTCTTCTTGGCGGCGCCAGAGTCAATCGTCTGCGCGGCCAGCGCGATGCCTGCATTGATGTCCGGCGCGCGGCCCGCCACGGCCAGCGCGGCTCCGGCGTTCAGCAGCACGATGTCTCGCTTGGGGCCTTTCTCGCCATCGAGCCCAGGATTCAAAATGGCGTGGATGATGGCCACGTTCTCGCCGATCTCGCCGCCGAGCAGGTCGCTCATCTTGGTGCGCGCGATGCCGTAGTCCTCGGGCTTGAGCCGCCACTCCTTCACTTCCTTGCCGTTGACTTCGCCGATCTGCGTCTCGGCGGTGGTGGTGATCTCGTCGAGGCCATCGAGGCCATGCACCACAAACGCACGGCGCGTGCCCAGCTCGGCCAGCACGCGGGCGTGCATTCCGGTCATGCGCGGCTCGTATACTCCGCTCAGTTGCGACGCTGCGCCCGCCGGGTTGCACAGCGGCCCCAGCATGTTGAACACGGTGCGAATCTTGATGTCGCGGCGCACCGGCTGCGCGTACTTCCACGCCGCGTGCAGCGACGGCGCGATCAGGAACGAGATGCCCACTTCGTCAATCGCGGCCGACATCGCGGCGGGCGAGAGGCCAACATTAATGCCGATTGCTTCGATTACATCAACGCTCCCGCATTTTGACGAGATTGACCGGTTCGAGTGCTTGGCAATGCGCACGCCCGCGGCGGCCACCACGAAGGCCACCACGGTCGAAATGTTGAACGTACCGCTGACATCGCCGCCAGTGCCGCAGGTGTCCAGCATGTCGTTGTTCCAAGGCTCGGCGAGCGACTCGCGTCCTGTGTCCGACATATCCTGGGTGACCTTCACGTGTGCCCGTACCGGCGCGGCGTGGGCGCGGACAGCCTGCACGAAGCCGATCAGCTCCTCGGTCACTTCGCCCTTCATGCGCAGCGCGGTTACGAACATGGCAATCTGCATGCCGCTGGCCTTGCCGGCGAAAATTTCTTCCATGATGTCGCGCGCCTGCTCGCGCGTCAGATCCTTCCGCGCAAACAGGGTGGGCATAGCCTCAAAGAGGCGGTCCGGATTAAGCGCCGGCGGCGTGGGTGTAGTTGTGCTCATGCGGTTGAGGTCAATTCCATACTCAATCCTATGGTTGGTAACAAGCTATTTTTAAATCGCAACCACGACACGCTGAAACCAGATAATGAGAAATACCAGGCCAATTATTCCCATGTACCTGAGGTAAGTTGGATACCAGGGTTTCAGAACCATACTTGCGAATGGCCATTTTTGAAGGATTCTACCGCTTCTTAGAAATTTCTTTCGGTAGTAGGCTGCTACCCTTTCCGGCCTGAAGGCGCACAGTGCAAGAATCGCGGCCATGAGGATTGTACCGACAAGCAAGAAAAGCATTGGTGGATTCATTCATGCCGCTCATTCTCCCCTCGGTCCTCGCTTTCCCAAAGGGCAACATTAACTTGAAACTTCCTACAATCTGAATCCGCAGGCAGGTTGCAAAGTACGCAGCCTTTCTCTTAAACTAGAATACTTTGCGAGTTGCATCAGACGGCGCTATGTCGCCGCGCCGCAAAGTCCATTCTAACGATAGCACGCCTGTTGGGGGAAGGAAGCATAGGAGGCAGAGGAAGCATAAGACGCATAGGACAAGATTTTTCCTCTGCGTCTTTTGCCTCCTGTGCGTCCTCTGCCTCGGAGTTCAAAACTATGAAGATACACGAGTACCAGGGCAAGGCGATTTTTCGCAAGTATAACGTGCCGGTGCCGGACGGTGAGATCACCGACACGCCCGAGGGCGCTGAGGCCATTGCCCGCAAGATGGGCAAGCCGGTTGTGGTGAAGGCGCAGATTCACGCCGGCGGGCGCGGCAAGGCGGGCGGCGTGAAGATTGCCAAGACGCCGGAAGAGGCCAAGGCCCACGCGGCGACCATTCTCGGCAAGAAGCTGGTTACCATTCAGACCAGTCCCGAGGGACAGATGGTCCGCACGCTGCTGGTGGAAGAGACGCTGCCCATCGCGCGCGAACTCTACCTCGGCATCGTGATGGACCGCGCCTCGTCCGGCGTGGTGTTCATGGTGAGCACCGAGGGCGGCGTGGAGATTGAGAAGGTGGCTCACGAGACGCCGGAGAAGATTGTGAAGGAGCATGTCGTCCCTGGGCTGGGGTTGCAGGCTTATCAGGCGCGCAAGCTGGCTTTCGCGCTGGGCCTTTCCGCCGAGATGATTCCGCAGGCCACCGAGTTCATGATGTCGCTCTACCGCTGCTTCGAGGCCACGGACGCTTCGCTCGCCGAGATCAATCCCTTGGTGGTTACCTCCGATGGCCGTCTGATCGCGCTTGACGCCAAAATCAATTTCGACGACAACGCGCTGTTCCGCCACCCCGACATCCGCGAGATGCGCGACCTGCATGAGGAAGAGCCGCTCGAGGTGGAGGCCAGCAAGTATGCGCTGAACTACATCAAGCTCGACGGCACGGTCGGCTGCATGGTCAACGGCGCGGGCCTGGCCATGGGCACCATGGACATCATTCAATACGCGGGCGGCAGCCCGGCGAACTTCCTGGATGTCGGCGGCGGCGCGTCAGCGGAACAGGTGAAGCACGCCTTCGAGATTCTGCTCTCCGACAAAAACGTGAAGGCCGTCTTGATCAACATCTTCGGCGGCATCATGCGCTGCGACATTGTGGCCACCGGCGTAATCCAGGCGTCGAAGGAATTGGGCGTGAAGATTCCCGTGGTGGTGCGTCTCGAAGGAACCAACGTCGAACAAGGCCAGAAACTTCTGCGGGAGTCGGGCCTAAACTTTACAGTAGCCAATGGCATGAAGGACGCGGCGGAGAAGGTAGTGGCGCTGGCGAAGTAAGCCTCTCCTGATTGTCATTCCGAGCGCAGCGAGGAATCTGCTGTGCTGGAATGACGGAGAAACAGCAGATTCCTCGCTGCGCTTGGAATGACAGCGAGACAGACATTGTGGATTGGGGAAATAGATCATGAGCATTCTGGTTGATGAGAAGACGCGCGTAATCGTTCAGGGCCTCGGCCGCGAAGGAACGTTTCATGCCACGCAGTGCCTGAACTACGGCACGCAGGTGGTGGGTGGAGTGAAGCCCGGCAAGGGCGGCACGACGCAGGAAGTTGGCGACAAGAAGTTGCCCGTGTTCAATACGGTCGAGCAGGCGAAGAAGGAATTGAATGCGCGCGTGTCGCTGATCTTCGTGCCGCCGGCGGGCGCCGCCGACGCCATCATGGAGGCCGCCGCGGCGGACATCCCGCTGATCGTCTGCATCACCGAGGGTATTCCGGTGTTCGACATGGTGAAGGCCTGGGCGTATCTGAAGACGACGCGCTCGCGGCTAATTGGGCCGAACTGTCCCGGCATCATCTCGCCGGGCAAGTGCAAGATCGGCATTATGCCCGCGCACATCCACAAGCCGGGCCGGGTCGGCGTGGTCTCGCGCAGCGGAACGCTGACGTATGAAGCGGTCGGCCAGCTCACCGCGCTGGGCATCGGGCAGTCGAGCTGCATCGGCATTGGCGGCGATCCCATTATCGGGACGACGCACAAGGACGCCATCGAGATGTTCAACGCCGACCCCAACACCGACGCCATCGTCATGATCGGCGAGATCGGCGGCACGGCCGAGGAAGAGGCCGCGGCCTACATCAAGGAATTTGTGACGAAGCCTGTAGTTGGATTCATCGCCGGACAGACCGCGCCTCCCGGCCGCCGCATGGGCCACGCCGGCGCCATCATCAGCGGCGGCAAAGGCACGGCGGCGGAGAAGATGTCGGTCATGCGCGACGCGGGAATCACCGTGGTCGATAGCCCCGCGCAGATCGGCCAGGCCGTAGCGGATTGTTTGGGCGTGAAGAAGTAAATCTGAAACTAAGGAAGCAGAGGAAGCAGAGGAACGGAAATCGATATTTGGCATCGGATGTGCACCAATGTTTTGCTTCCTTTGCATCCTATGCCTCCTCTGCTTCAACCAATCGGGCGAAATCTCAACTGTGCAACTGAGCATTAGCCCATCAGAAAAGTTTGGAGGAAACAGCTTGGCAGCAATGAGAACACTTGCGATTATCAAACCGGATGGCGTGCGTCAGAATAATATCGGCGACATCATCAAGATGTTTGAAGAAAACAAATTCAAGATTGTCGGCATGAAGATGCTGCATCTATCGAAGAAGCAGGCCGAAGGTTTTTACGCGGTGCATAGCGCGCGGCCGTTCTTCGACAGCCTTACCACTTTTATGAGTTCCGGGCCGGTGGTGGTGATGGTGCTCGAAGGCGACGACGCCATCGCGCGTCTGCGCACGGTGATGGGCGCGACCAATCCCGCCAACGCCGCCGAGGGCACCATCCGCAAGCGCTTTGCCACGACCATCGAGTACAACGTGATCCACGGCTCGGATGCGCCGGAGACGGCGGCGGTCGAGATCGCGTATTACTTCAACCAGCTTGTGCTGGTTGGCTAGCGTATCCTCGTAATTGAATGAAAGCGATTACGCATTGGTAGCCACGGTCGGCGTTTTTCTGGCCGTGGGTTTTCCAAGTGAGACACAAACCCCACGGCGAGAAAAGCGCTCACCGTGGCTACCACTAGCGCTTTCGCCAGAGCCTCGCTCCATGGAACCCAGTCAATTCCAACTCAGCTTCGCGGCGCCCGAGCGGCGCATCTTCAAGGTCAGCGAGCTGAGCAAGCGCGTGCGCGAGCGGCTGGAGACGGAGTTCGCCGACATCTGGGTCGAGGGCGAAATCTCCAACTACCGCCCCGCGCCCTCGGGGCACCTCTATTTCACATTGAAAGATGAATCGGCGCAGTTGCGCTGCGTCTGCTTCAAGACCAGCGCGCGCCTGCTGAAGTTCCGTCCCGAGGACGGCTTGCAGGTCACCGCGCGCGGGCGCATCAGCGTGTATGAGGCGCGCGGCGAGTATCAGCTTTACGTCGAGTTGCTGGAGCCGCGCGGCGTGGGCGCGCTGCAATTGGCCTTCGAGCAATTGAAAAAGCAGCTCGCGTTCGAGGGCCTGTTCGCGGTGGAGCGCAAGAAGCCGTTGCCGCGTTTTCCACGCCGGATCGGCATCATTACTTCGCCGCGCGGCGCGGTGGTGCAGGACATGATCCGCATCCTCGAGAGGCGGCACAAGAATCTGCATCTGCTGGTCTATCCCGTGCGCGTGCAGGGCGAGGGCGCGGCGGAGGAGATCATCAATGGCCTGCGCCACTTTCACACGGCGCCGCCCAAGGGCACGGCTGTCGATGTGATCATCATCGCGCGCGGCGGCGGGTCGCTCGAAGACCTGTGGGCATTCAACGAAGAGAAGCTCGCGCGCGCGATCTCCAAATGCACCATTCCCATCATCTCGGCAGTGGGCCACGAGACGGATTTCACCATCGCCGACTTTGTCGCCGACCTGCGCGCGCCCACGCCCTCGGCGGCGGCGGAGCTGGTCATCGAGACCGCGGAGCAGATCGAGCAGCGTCTTGCCGCGTATGAGTCCAACATGCGCCGAGCCATCCAGTTTCAACTGTTGCAGCGCCGTCAGGAATTGACCGAGTGGATGGCAGGCCGCGGATTCCAGACGCTGCGCGCCGTGGTGGAGCAAGCCGCGCAGCGGGCTGACGAGGCCACCGCGCAACTGACCGAGGCCGCGCTGCTGGCGCTACGCAACGCCCGGCGGCGCTGGGAGCGCCATGATGCCGTGCTCCAGCACATGGACCTGCGCGGTCGGCAACAGCGCGCGCGGCTGCAACTCGGACAGTTATCCGGCGAGATGGGCCAGCACATGCGCATGCTGTTGGGTGCGCGGCGTCGCTCGCTCGGACCTCTGCTCGCCCAACTGGATTCACTGAGCCCGCGTCGTATTTTGGAACGCGGCTACGCGATTGCCTTCGATGCGAATGGGAAAATTCTGAAGGATGCCGCGCAGTCCGGCGAGGGCCAGCCCATCACCGTGCAGTTAGCGCGCGGGCGGCTGGCGGTGAACGTCAACAAGATAATTCCGTGACAGTGGGTTGGTGTTCCCTTACAATGCTCCGAGGAAATTTTCGATGGTGAGTCCGGCTTTGGCGATGAGGCTGCGCAGCGTTCCCCTCGCAACCGTTGCATGTTAAGGAATCGAGAGCGTGGCGATACTTCCCTGCCTGGTCATGATCACGTGACTGCCGCGTTGCCGCGCGACCTACCACCCAAACTGATGGAACACGCGAACCACTTCCTGTGGCGTCAAGATGGGAACCGGCGGCATCAGACCGCGACTTCCACTTCCCGCACGGCCACCGTCAGCGGCAGGCCACTTTCGGCGCGAACCTCCAGACAGTCTTTGATGGCCTCACGGATGTTGCTCTCCGCCTCCGCTTCCGTCTCTCCCTGGCTCACGCAGCCGGGTATCGACGGGCATTCAGCGACAAACATCCCGTCTTCGTCTCTGGTAATGGCAACCAAGAACGTCATAGCTCAAGCCTCCAAAGATCTGAAATTTCCTGCATTCTCATTCTATCCCCGTTCCCTGTTGAGATCCTTCTCAATAGCACGGGTGGCGGCTCCCACGTCGGCAGCTACTTGGCGGCAGCGGTTTTCTGCTTGAGCGTCTGCGTGATCTGATCGATGAGGGTTTGACTCTCGCGGTCCAGGTCGGCTGACGTGCCTTGCGATGTAGCCACCTGACGGAGATGTTGGAGCGCGGCTTCGAGGTTGCCGGTCTGGCGGTAGAGATCGCCCAGCTCGAAGTGAATGCGCGCGGCGGGCGCGCGGTCGAAGCCCGGCGCGGCGTCGCTGATGCGCTCGAGCACCTGTTCGTAGTGCAGGATGGCTTGCGGCAACTCGCCTTGGCCGCGATGCAGGGAAGCAATCTCCAGCGGGAAAATGTAGTTGCGCGGGAAGGCCGCGCCCAGAGCCTCCATGGCGCGTCGCGCGTCGGCGTGGCGCTTCTCGCGACGGTACATTACGGTGAGCAGAATGCGCGCGTCGTGCCGCGCGCTGTCGCCCGACTCGACCACCTTCTCCACCTTCTGAATGCCGCGCTGCTTGTCGCCAGTCATGCCCACAAAAAAGAAAAGTACTTTCGCGGCGCGTGGCAGGCTGCCCAGCAAAAAATCGTAGAGGCCGGGGACCAGATAGCCATCGAAGTAGCGCGGGGTCGAGCGAATGAGACGGTTATGAAAGTCGTTGGCGCGGCGCGCGCTGCCGAGCGAATCGAGCAGGGCGCGATCGATCAAGCCTTGATAAGTGGCGCGCGCCGCGTAGGCCACGCCGCAGGAGTAGAGCGCGGCCTCGTCGTTCTTCACCTTCTTCAGCCGCAGCTCGCAGAGCTGAACCGCCTCGTCGTTCGACTGATGGAAGCGGTTGGCCAGCGCCGCGTCCGGAGTGATTTTCCTGGTGCGGAAGAAACGGTTCGACGCGCCGAATAAGTCGCCCTGCAAAGCGCCAGCGCGATACAGGAGTTCATAGAAATAGGACATGGCCACATGGTTGTGCCACGCGGCGTTCTGCGGATCGGCATCGCGCAGTTGCTCAAACAGCGGGATGGCCTGGCTATATTCGAGACTATAGAAATGGTCGAGCGCCTCGACGCGCAGCGCGGAGGTTTCCTCTGGCGTCAACGCCGCGGCGGGAGCGGGGACGAGCAGCGCGGAGAAAAGGAATCCCGCGAGAATTGTTGGGAGAAGAGCCGCGCGGCGCGGAGTTGAACCCAAGAATCTCTCCCTGAAAGTGACTCGTCCTGCGCAGTGATATGGCACGTCCCATGATACGACAGTCGATCTAGCCCATTTTTACAATTAATGTATCAGAGCCCCGACCGTCAGGGAGGGGGCACGTTGGCCGGTTACCACAGACCGTTGCACGTGCCCCTCCCTGGCGGTCGGGGCTCTGATTGCTCTGCACCAAAAGTAAAAATGATCTAGCCGGGCGGCCATGCCATGCCTCGCCCGCCGAGCAGATGCAGGTGAGCGTGGAAAACGGTTTGCCCGGCATCGCTGCCGGTGTTCATCACTACGCGGTGGCCGCCGGTGAGATTCATCTGCGCAGCGAGTTGTGCGGCGACGCGATGCAGATGGCCCAGCACGGTCTCGTCGCTTGACGAAGCTTCGCCCGCCGAGGCGAAATGTTTGCGGGGGATCAGCAGAATATGCACCGGGGCTTGCGGGTTAAGGTCATGGAAGCCGATGCAGGAGTCGTCTGCGTAGGCGATCTTCGCGGGGATCTGTCCGGCGACGATTTTGCAGAACAGGCACGATGGGTTGGCGGAGGCTGGATTGGTTTCAGTCATATTGAATTCTCGTCAGTTTCGAACGGGGGAATCCACGCGCACGATCAACGCTGGAAAAGTTTCTTCCTTCAGACTGGCGGCCAATTGAGCGGCCTCGGCCAGCGACGGCTTGGGCCCCACGCGCACGCGGTACATCATTCCATTGTTAGTGCGAACATTTTCAACGTATGCCGCGCCATATCGCACGGTCATGCGGCGCTGCAACTGCTCGGCGGTAGCGGCGTCGCTGAACGCGCCGATCTGCACCGCGTAGCGATCGAGTCCCACGGCGGATTTTGTCGATAGTACTTCGATGCTCACCTTCGCCGTGCCGGGACCAATCATGGCAATCTGCTGCGCGGCGGCCTCCGACAGATCAATAATGCGCCCGCCGACGAACGGCCCTCGATCATTGATGCGTACCTGCACTTCGCGCTGATTGTCCAGATTGCGCACGTTCACCATGGTATCAAAGGGCAAAGTGCGATGAGCGGCGGTGAGCTTGCGCATGTCATAGACTTCGCCGTTGGCCGCGCGGCGTCCGTGATAGGGATGGCCGTACCAACTGGCCATACCCACTTCCGACGTGCCCGGTTTTACCGCGCTGCCGCCGGGGCGCGCGGGAATACTGCGCGGAGCGGAAGCCTGCGTGCGTTTTTTTCCACACGCTGAGGTCAGCAGTGCGGTCAGGCAAACGCAGAGTATCCAGTAACGAATGGACCGAGAGTCTGGGCGCGACATAATTACTGCCTCATCCCGATTATAGAGACACCCGCCCACCGCAGAGGTGCGAAACGGCGAGTCGGTCGCGCCGGGTATATAATTCGTTAATAGGCAAATGAAAGCGTGAGGCGCAATGCAGATACCGCCGCGATGGCAATGGAAGATCAACCGCGCCCGCCAGCAATGGGCGGATCGCTGGGATCGCACGCGCACGATGGCCGGTGTGGTGAAGAATCAGCAGCGCATGTGTCCGTCCTGCCGCGCGTTGGTTGGTCGCGGAGAAAACACTTGCCCCATGTGCGGCATGGCTATGCATGAGGTGGCCCGAGGCGCCGTGGGCCGCTCGATGGAGCTCGCGCTTCCCAAGCAAGGCCGCGTGTCCTTCACCCTGCTCTTCGTCAATTCTCTGCTGTTCCTGCTCACGCTGATGGCCGCCATGCGGGTGATGGAGGGCGAGTTTAGCCTAGGGTCGCTGTTCGGCGGGATTGATGGACTGACGCTGGTGCAATATGGCGCGAAGTTTGGCCCGCTCATCGCGGACGGTGAATGGTGGCGGCTGGTGACGCCGATTTTCCTGCACGGTGGCGCCATCCATTTGGCGATGAACAGTTGGGTGCTGTACGATCTCGGTCCCAGCGTGGAGGGATTGTACGGGCGACAGAAATTTCTGGTGATGTACGTGCTGTGCGGCATCGGTGGCGCGCTGGGGAGTTTTCTGTGGAGTCCCTTGTCGGTGAGCATCGGGGCTTCCGGCGCGATCTTCGGCTTGATCGGCGTGATGATCGGTCGCAGTTATCAATATCGCGGCAGCGGCGGCTCCCTCGACCGCAGCATATTTGTTCGCTGGGCGGTATACATGCTGCTGTTCGGGATAATCATCCCCGGCATTGATAACGCAGCGCACGTTGGCGGACTGGTCGTCGGGCTGGCGCTGGGCTACGTGGTTGCAGATATGCCGCCCGCCGAGAGCCCGTCGCTGCTGTTGTGGAAGGCGTTGCAAGCAGCCACGATCCTGCTGGTGGCGGCTTCGTTCGTGTTGGTCAGACTCTATCCATATTCTCCTGTGTAGCCAGCAACTCTTCATACACCGCCCAGGTTTCACGCGCGCATTTCTCCCAGGAAAACAGGGCGGCGCGGCGCAGGCCTTGTTGGCGCAGGCTGGCGGCGAGCGATTGGTCGGATATTACGCGCTGCATGGCCGCGCTAAGTTGCTCAACATTGTGTGGGTCAATCAGCAATGCGGCGTCTCCGGCGACTTCCGGCATCGCCGCGACGTTGGAAGTAATCACCGGACAACCACAGCGCATGGCTTCCAGAATGGGCATACCGAAAGCCTCTTCGAGCGAAGGGAAGACCAACGCCGTGGCGCTCGCATAGAGTACGTTTAACTCCTCTGGCTGCATGTGTCCCGCGAACTGAACGCGGCCAGACAGATTCTCCCGCTGGACAAATTCTCTGATCTCCGGCGCTCCAAACCCGTCTGCGCCAACCACCACCAACCGAATATCCTTGAGCGGCTTCAAGGCCATAATCAGATTCTTGAGGTTCTTGCGAATCTGCACGGCGCCGACATTCAAGAAAAATGGTTCGCCGGGCGCGATACAGAGGCGGTGCGACAGGATCGCCGTCCTCTCCGCGTCCGTTACCTTCTCCGCGACAGCGACGCCGTGATGGACCACTCGAATTTTCTTGGCCAGCCGTGGGCGGTGCTCGGCGAGATGATCCTGCACCGCGCGGGAAACCGCGATGATGCGATCCGCCCTGGTGAGCGCGCTCTCAATGCGCCCGCCCATGTGGGAACGGAACGCGGTGGTGGAGTATTCGTCGGAGACGGACGGGTATCGCTCGTGCAGAGTAACCACGGTCCGCGCATAACTTCGCTCCGGAAGGCGCTGATTGAGGCCGTGGAAGAGATCGGCGCGGGGGAGTGTAATCCACTGGTCCATCAGCGGGGCGATGCGAAATTCCGGTGGCCAATTCTGCCGCCATGCGTGGCGCACAAATGGGCCCGGTCGGAAGCCGAGCACCACGCGATGAGCGTTCCGCTCCTGTGATCGAATCATGGCGCCGAGGGCGGCGATCAGTTGCGCCGAGTAGATGCCGATGCCGGTCGGCTGTGGGTCGGCGGCATAGGTGGCGTCAAGCGCGATGGTGGGGTTTGGAGGAGTCAATCGAACTAATATTATACGGCTGCGCCGTACTGGCGCAACTTGCGATAGAGCGTAGTCTTGCCGATGCCGAGCATGCGCGCGGCGAGTATCTTGTCGCCATCCGCCTCGGTGAGCGCGCGCAGAATGGCGCTCTTCTCCAGTTGCTCCAGCGGAACTACCCGACCAGAATCATCCGCCAGGCCCAGGCCCAAGCCTAGGGGCGAGCGGACATTGGCAGGCAAGTCCGCGAGATCAATCATCGGGCCAGAGCCGAGCGTCATGGCGCGTTCCAGGACGTTCTCAAGTTCCCGAACATTGCCCGGCCAGCTATAGGCCAGCAAACGGTCGAGCGCGGCAGAAGAAAGACTCCACGGAGAACGAGCGGGTTGGGCGCCGGGCCGTGAAGAAAGTTTTTGAATCATCTGCTCGCACAGCAGCGGGATATCGCCTTTGCGCTCGCGCAGTGGCGGCAGCGCGATGGTGACCACATTCAGCCGGAAATAAAGATCCTTGCGAAACGCTCCGCTGCGGACGGCAGCTTCGATGTCGCGGTTGGTGGCGGCTATGATGCGCGCGTCAAAGGGGAAGCGGCGCGTGCCGCCGATGGGACGGAACTCCTTCTCCTGAATCACGCGCAGCAGGCGCGTCTGCAACTCGATGGGCAGTTCGCCGATTTCGTCGAGAAAAAGCGTGCCGTCGCGCGCCGCCTCCAGCAGTCCGGGCTTGTTGGTGTTGGCGCCGGTGAAGGCTCCCCGCACGTATCCAAACAGTTCGCTCTCGATCAGCGTAGGGACCAGTGCTCCGCAATCGACCGGCGTGAACGGCTTGTTGGGCGCCGGGCCGGCATCATGGATCGAGCGGGCGACCAGCTCCTTGCCCGTGCCGCTCTCGCCGAGGATCAGGACGGAGGCGTGGCTCGGCGCGGCTCGCTGAATCATTTTGAATATCTGCTGCATGGGCTGCGATTGGCCGATGAGTTTGCCCAAGGCGTGCTGGCTGCGCAATTGTTCCCGCAACGAAAGATTCTCATCGCCTAGTTGCTGTTTTTCAGAGAGTTTGCGCAGCAATTGCCCCAGCTCCTCGGAGCCAAAGGGCTTGACGATGTAATCGGCGGCGCCCAGCTTCATGGCCTGCACGGCCGAGGACACGCTGGAGTAGCCGGTCATGATGACCACTTCAATGCGCGGATTACGCCGCTTGAGGACCTCCAGCAATTCGATGCCGCTCATGCCCGGCAGCTTCAGATCGGCGAGCACAATATCCACCGTCTGCCGCTCGATCACGTCGAGCGCCGCTCCCGCTGTGCCTGCCTGCGGCGCGCTGAAACCAAGCGACTCGACCACTCGCTGACAGTGTTTGCGCACCAACTCTTGATCATCGACAATCAGCACGCTAATGGGCGCGGTAGGGAAGCCGGGGCGGGGATTCTGGGAATTCGCCGCGGGAATCTGGGAGTGCTGGACAATGGTCATCCGCGAGCTGCCTCCGGGGGGACGGACAGTACGAACAGAGCGTACCAGTGTGGAGTGTCGGGTGTGGACCCCAAAACTTAAATGGCTTGTAACGCTGGTTCACACGCAATCTGTTCCGGCCAACTAGTCTAGCTGATTTTGCCCGCGCGCGACAGAACGTCCGGCGAGCGGCGTGATCGCGGCGGAACTAGCGTCCTGCTGGCCGGTACTCGCCGGCGCGGCAGCCGGCGATGGCTCCGGTGTGCGCAGACGTTCCGCGGTCCGCCAGGCATATTGGAGCCCGGAGACGATGGTAAGTAGCGCGGTGATGTAAATGCCCATATGCTGTGCGATGGGCAAAAAGTCCGTCGTAACGATGTGCTCGATCAGTGTCAATAGCACAGTGACGACGGTCGCTACGGTGGTGGCCTTTCCGCTCAGCGAAGGTGGAATGATGCCGCGCGTGGTGGCCAGAATCAGCACCAGCGATGTCATCAGGATGATTACGTCGCGGCTGAAAAACATGATGGTCAGCCACAGCGGAATTTCTCCGATGACCGTCAGAGCGATTAGGCAGGAGTTCAGCAGCAGCTTGTCGGCTATGGGGTCGAGATAGCGCCCGAGAGTGCTTTGCTGTCCCAGCCGCCGCGCCAATACGCCGTCTATACCGTCGGTGAGACCAGCAGCCAGCACCAGATAAAATGCGGCGTCAAATCTTCCGTAGAGAATGGCCAGAATCACAAAAGGGATCAGTACCAGACGCAACATGGTGATCTGGTTCGAGAGGTACAGAATTTGCGTGAGCAGTGACATCGGTTCCTATATTAGAACGGGGCAACACTATTATAATCCAGCCACGGCATTTTCCAGCGTGTCAATTGCAATTACAACCAGATGGTGCAAATACAACCAGACAGATTGCCAATTAGAATTATTGGCACAACCCCAACGCCGATTAGCCGGCCTCTCCGTTCGGCTGAGGGGAGCGCAGCACTTGCCAGGCCTGCCAGGGATGCTGGGCAAGCCGGTGGCGGGCCAGCGCGGCCCACTTGCTGTCCGGGTCCAGCCGAAGATAGGCGCGCCAATTTTTCCAGGCCTGCCCGTGGCGGCCCAGCTTTTCATACACCAACGCCAGATTATAGCGTGGGTCGGGATATCGCGGGTCAATGGCGATGGCCTGCTCGTAGTGCTCAATGGCCTGCTTTGGCTGGCCAGTTTCGTCGGAGAGATTGCCCATATTGAAATGGGCCAGCGCGGACTGAGGATTCACTTTCAGCGCGTCGCGGTAGCACTGCTCAGCCTCAGGCAGCCGTTCGAGATTGTAATAGAGCGTGCCTAGGTTCAGCAGTGCGCCCAGGGCCTGCGGATTCAGCTCGATCGCGCGGCGGTACGCGCGGATCGCTTTGGGCCGGCCGTCGAGTGTCTGCTCCTCGCGCAACCCGGAGAGGAAAAAACGCTCCGCCCGTTGGACATTGGCCTCCAGTGATTTTCGCTCAGATGACATACCTGGCCTGGCGGCACTCCCGCGAACTGCCAGAGCCACCGGCGCGGAACTCTGTGTCCCTGTGTAATCGAGCAGCAACTGGCCCGTGAGCGGCTCCATGCGCGTGCCCCGGAAGGTTACCAGAACGCGTTGGTCCTGTTCGCTGAGTCGCATCTCGCTGAATGGCCGGCGAATGCCCAGTGCGCCGAACCGCTGTTTCAGCGCGACGTGAATGACGCGCAGTTTGCGCATGGGCACTCCTCCCTTGCGCAGACGCAGTAACGTCTTTAGGGCCAGCAAGTCCGCGGCGGAGTAGCCATCCTTGTTCCTGGACGCCCCCGTGGCGGCTCCAATGGAAGATTGTCTGGCCACATTTTTCGACCGCGGCCGCAACGCTGATGACGCGGTGGGCGGGCGCGGCGCATCAATCAAGCCGGCTCGCTGCCAGGCGCGTAACTGACTCGCGCTCACGGCCAACATGCGCTGCAGATGGTCGATCGAGAAGCGGATTTCTTCCGTGGGAGGAATTGATTTCAGGCCCATTGATTGATCGCCCGCCACTTAAATTCGCGGTGGCGCATGAAGCTCCCTGTGAACAGATGCTGTGAATGCAATCTTCCATGCTAAACCAAAGCGATCAGCCCTGCCACTCAGAGGCTCTTCCTGTGCCACGAAATTCGCCGGACGCGGCTACCGATGCGCCGGGAAGATGCGCGGCTTTGGCTCGGCTGTAGTGCATGTCAGGAAATTGGAGGTTGACAGAGGTTTTTGCGGGCCGGGATAATGCACTTGTACGGAAGGCGCGGCAAAGGGCCGACCGCCGGCGGATTTTCACTGGCTTTCCAGCGGTTTTCCAACGGCAGAGACGCGGCGACGTCTGCGCATGGCATTTTATTTCTGGCGGTTTACGCCGAGTGGCGAGAGGAGCATGGAAGAATTATGATGTTTTCAATGGGGGAGTTCCCAATGAGTATCAAGATGACTATGATGCTGGGCGGCATGGTGCTGACGCTGGCCGGTATCCTGTCCACGCCGGGGCTGGCGCAGACCAAGCGCGCTCCGGGCACCTACGCGAAAATCGAAACCAATCACGGCGTCATCGTTATGGAGTTGTTCGAGAAGACCGCGCCCATCACCGTGGCCAACTTCACCGAGCTGGCCGAGGCCAAGAAGGAGTGGACGCATCCCAAGACCGGCGAGAAGAAGAAGTCCCGGTACTTCGACGGACTGATTTTCCATCGCGTGATTCCAAACTTCATGATCCAGGGCGGCGATCCGCTGGGCGAGGGCTACGGCGGGCCGGGCTATAAATTCGTGAACGAGTTCTCGCCCACGGTGACGTTCGACAAGCCGGGACGGCTGGCCATGGCCAACTCCGGCAAGAACACCAACGGCAGCCAGTTCTTCATCACCGACGTGGTCGTTCCGCTCAAGGCCGAAGACTACACCATCTTCGGACAAGTGGTCGAGGGTCTGGACGTGGTGAAGAAGATCGCGCTGGTGAAACGCAACCCCAGCGACAAGCCGCTCGAGCCGGTGGTCATGACCAAGGTGACCATCGAACGCGTCGCCGCCGAAGCCGCGAAGTAGCGGATGTTAACCGCAGAGGACGCAGAGGAACGCAGGGTAAGAAAAAAAACTGAGGGTACATGGAGGCATCCATGTTCGGTATTTTCGCTTTAGGGTTTTACCCTGCGGACCTCAGCGTCCTCTGCGGTTAAATTACTGGAATTTGACTATGGACATTTATCAGGAAATATCGCGGTTACGCAAGGCGGGCGTCAAGTGCGCGCTGGCCACCATCGTCAACGTGCGCGGCTCCATCCCCAGCTATGAGTCGGCCAAGCTGCTGGTGCGCGAGGATGGCTCCATCTTCGGCACCGTGGGTGGCGGCTGCGTCGAGGCCGAGGTGTGGTCGGTGGCGCGTGAAGTGATGGAAGAAGAGAAGCCGCGCAAGCTTACATTCAATCTGAACAACGATCCGGCCTACGATACGGGACTGCTCTGCGGCGGCACGCTGGAGGTGTTTGTGGAACCGATTCTGCCCACGCCCACCGTGTACATCTTCGGCGCGGGCCATGTTTCGATCAGCCTGTCGAAGGTGGCGACGATGGCCGGCTTCGAGACGGTCATCATTGATGATCGCGAGAACTACGCCAATCGCGAGCGCTTCCCCGAGGCGCGCGAAGTTCACGCGGGTGACTTCGATGAGGTCTGCGCCAAGCTGGAGCCGAACAGTTCGTCCTACCTGATCGCCGTTACGCGCGGGCACAAGGACGACATGCGCGTGCTGCGCTGGGCCGCAGGCACCGAGGCGCGCTACATCGGCATGATCGGCAGCAAGCGCAAAGTGCATGAGATTGTCCACTTCCTCGAAGAGAAGGAAGGCATCCCGGTTGAGAAGCTGGCGCGCGTGCATGCGCCCATCGGCCTCGAGATCGGCGCCATCTCGCCGGAGGAGATCGCCATCAGCATTGTTGCCGAGATGATCGCCGTGCGCCGCAACGCGCTGGGCAATCGTTCAGACCAGTCGCCGGTAAAGACCAAATCCATCCTGGCCGTGTCGTAAAGGGTATCCCCGCCCGCTTCTTAAAATGTCGTCATTCCGAGGACCGGCGCACTTGGCCGGGCTGAGGAACCTGCTTTATATTTGTTAAGGCAAAACAAAAACAGGTTCCTCGCTGCGCTCGGAATGACGACAAGCGCGAGGGGCGATGAGCTGCGGAGGATTCGACTATTCCCACTTCATCCAGCGCACCCAGAGCAGCCTCTGCAGCGGTGCATCAGCTTCCAGTGGCCGGCATCATTCTCGCCGCCGGCGAGTCGTCGCGCATGGGCCGCGACAAGGCGCTACTGTCTCTGGGCCCGCAGACCTTTGTCGAGCGGTTGCTGGGCGTGCTGGCTGGCGCCCCGAATTCCAGGAAGTCGCCCATCGTTGTCGTGCTGGGCCATCATGCGGATGAAATTGAGCGTGCCATTGAACCCGTACTGAAGCGGATTCCGCAGGCGCGTGCCGTGCGCAATCCCGATTACAAGCTGGGCCAGTTGAGTTCACTGCAAGCTGCGCTGCGCTCGCTCGCGAAGGACGAAGTATCCGGCGCGGTGGTGTGCCTAGTGGATCATCCCGCCGTGACGCGACGTGTGCTCGATCAGATGCTCGCGCGATTTGCCGAGACCAACGCCCCCGTGATTATCCCGACATTTCAAGGACGCCGCGGCCATCCCGTCCTGTTCGCGGCGCGCTTGTTTTCCGAGTTGCTGGCCGCTCCGGTTGATGAAGGCGCGCGCGTTGTGGTGCGACAGCACGCCGAGGAGTTGCAGTTAGTGGAGACGGACGAAGAGGACATCCTGTGGGACATTGACCGCCCCGAAGATTACGAAATGCTGGTAAGGCGCTGGCGAGCCGAGCCCCAATGAAACAACACGACTTGTCGTGGGTCGCAAGCGAGCACCCCTTGTTTGTCATCCTGAGCGCAGCGAAGGATATGCTTTCCGTCAGAGTGAAAAGCATATCCTTCGCTGCGCTCAGGATGACAGCCAGGGGTGTTTTTGGATTTCTACAAAACCGGGGTGGGCTGGACTTTGGCGGGATCCACTTTCACTGCCGCCTTTAATGCGGCTTTTAACGCGTCCACGGCGAGCACGCTGGCGTGGCCGCTCTCCGGCGGCAGGCCGCCCAGCCGCGATGCGACATCAAATGACTTAATGCGCGCGGCATCGGCCAGCGATTTGCCCTGGATCATCTCGGTGAGCAACGAGCCGCAGGCGATGGACGCGACGCAACCCCGCGACTTGAAGCGCACCTCGGTGATGCGCCCATCGTCCACGCGCAGCGCGAGTCGCATGATGTCGCCGCACGCCGGATTGTTCGCCTCAACAATCACTGCCGGCGGCGCCAACTCTCCCACGTTGCGGGGATTCTGGAAATGATCGAGCATGGTTTGCGAATACATAGTTTTCAAAAATGATGAGTGGCGATTCGGATATCATTCTAGCACGCATTGAAGATTCCGGCGTCGATTGGAAGCGGCCACGATGGGAAGCGAACAGATGAGGAGAGTGGTGGTAGCGGGATTAATCTGGCGCGACGGCCGGGTACTGGCCTGCCAGCGCCGCCTGAGTGATCGCTTTCCCGGCAAGTGGGAGTTTCCCGGCGGCAAGCTGGAGCCGGGCGAAACGCTGGAAGCCGCCTTGCGGCGCGAACTGGATGAAGAGCTGGGCATTCACGCCGAGCCGGGCGAGATCATCTGGCGCACCGATCACCAGTATCCTGACTGCGATCCTGTCGAGCTGATCTTCTTTGCAGTTAGAAGTTTCACTGGCGAGCCGAAAAATCTCGCCTTCGCGCAGATGCGCTGGATGCAACCAGCCGATTTGCTCACCTTGGATTTTCTGGAAGCCGACCTGCCGCTGGTGCGGAAGCTGGCTACCACTTAGGGTGTGACTTCCGGTGCGGCATCCAACCCCGCCAACTCCATCTGCGACAGGCTCTCCCTCATCCGCGCGGAGAAGGGTCCGTTGGGAGCAAGTTGCAGATACGCGCGCGCATGAACGGCGGCCCGCACATAATCTTCCCGGACCATAAAAATTTCCGCCAGCAGTGAGTGGACGTGCGGGAGTTTCTCCTCGCCCAGCCGGTTGGCATGCAGCGCGCTGTTCTCAGCGTTGGCCAAGTCGTTCAAGTTGTACGCCGCGATGGCGTGCAAAAAAGCGGCCAGAGGCAGCTTGGGGTCAATGGCGAGCGCGCGTCCAGCGGACTCGGCGGCCTCTTTCCACTGCTTGTCCTGCACCTGCATGGACGCAATATTGATGTAGGGCGAGGTGTATTCCGGATCGGCCGAGACGGCCATGTTGAACGCCTCGCGCGCTTTTTCCCGATCCTTGGTCATCAGGCGGACGCGGCCCATCTCATTCCAGGCTTCGGCGTATTTCGCATAAATCTCCACGGCCTTTTCGAGGCGTGGCAGCGCGGCATTGAGCTGGTTGCTTTCCAGATCCTTCACCGCCCGGTCAAACTCCCGCGCGGCTTCCTTGGGAACCATCAGCGAAGTTATGCTGACTCCGCCACCCGCATTCTCGCCACCGATGCGCGCCAATCGAATGTTGCCCATCTCGACGCGATTCATGTCGGTGTTGGGTGGCACCGTGGCCGTGATCGGCATATAGCCCGCCATGGCGATCCGCAACTCGCATCCCGAAAGCGGATTCGCCGATTGCCCAATGGGACGTGTGCTGGACTGCTGCATGGGCTGAGGGCCCTCGTTACTGGCGCTGAAATCCATGTTGCTCTGGAAGGCGCTGGCCGTGCCGCCCACAGTGAACGTGAAGTATCCGCCGAGGTCGGTGTGGATCACCTGGATGGTCCTCATGCCGCAGGTCAATTCAACCGTTACGGACTCACTGGGCGGGCGATTCAGATCGGTGATAATGCGGCCTGTTACAAAGACGGGCGAGTTGAACTGATTATTGCTCTGCGTCGAGCGCGTCGCGCGCGGTTGCGAACTGCCACTGCTACCACCACCGCCACTCGATCCGCTCCCGCCGGTGCCCTGCGCTGCGGCAATGCCCGCGGCAAGCAGTATCGAGGCGGCGATGCTGACGCCCATCCACCGCAACGACGATTGCCCGTTTCCCATGGCACACCTCTTCTGCTGACACCCTGGAACTCTTGCCTGCAATATACCAGATTCCGCCCCTCACCAGCGTATTTTTGTGGTGCCACGCCAACTGACCCACCGCGCAATCCCGGGTGGTGGGTCCGTTGGAATTTTTCAGAACGTCAGGGCACGACTTCAGTCGTGCCCTGACGTCAAACGGACCCACTACCCATTTCCATGATGTATTGTATTCTTCTCCGCGCGGGCTGATAATGACGGCAGCGGAGGTCGCCTGCGGAGGGACCAGCGGAGGGAATCGTGTTCAGCGTCAGAATACCGAAGAGCTGGGAGTTGCCCGAGCGCATGGCGACGCCGGAGCGCGCCTACTTCAATCGCCGGAAATTTATGGAGCGCATGGGAATGGCCGCCGGCGTCGCGGCAGCCTCGCGTGTGGGACTTGCGTCCGCGTTGCCATCCACTTTGCTTGCGGCGCAGGAAACGCCCAAGCCCGGCGGAGCTTCCCCCTATCCCGCGCCGCGCAACGCGAAATTCACGCTGGACCGGCCCGTCACCGCGGAGAAGGTCGCCACGCGCTACAACAACTTCGCCGAGTTCACTCACCAAAAGGAAGCGGTCTGGCTGCTCGTCGATAAATTCGAGATCGAGCCGTGGACCATCCGCGTGCGCGGCCTGGTCAACAAGCCGCAGACCATCGACGTGCAGAAGTTGATCCGCGCGATGCCGCTCGAAGAGCGTCTCTACCGCCACCGCTGCATCGAGGCCTGGTCGATGGCCGTGCCCTGGACAGGCTTCCCGTTCCGCAAGCTGATCGAGATGGTGGAGCCACGCAGCGACGCGCGCTACGTCAGGATGCTCTCGTTCTATCGCCCCGATCAGGCGCAGGGGCAGCAGCAGTTGAAAAGCTGGCCGTGGCCCGACCGCGAAGCGCTGACCATGGAAGAGGCCATGCACGATCTGGCCTTCATGGTAACGGGCCTCTACGGCAAGCCCGTCCCCAAGCAGAATGGCGCGCCCATCCGCATCGCACTGCCCTGGAAGTACGGCTTCAAGAGCCTGAAGTCCATCGAGGTGATCGAGTTCACCGACCAGCAGCCGCAAACCTTCTGGCACGAGATCGCGCCCACTCATCACGACTTCTACGCCAACGTCGATCCACGTGTCCCGCATCCGCAATGGTCGCAGGAGACCGAGCGCGACATCGAGACCGGCGAGCGCCGCAAGACCATTTTATATAACGGCTACGGCGACCACGTCGCGCACATGTACGCGAAGCGGTAGCCAGTCAACAATTCGCAAACCTATATGTCGTCATCCCGAGCGCAGCGAGGGATCTGCTTTTCCTCACTGGGGAAAATACAAAAGCAGGTCCCTCGCTGCGTTCGGGATGACGACCATTAAGATTGGTTGGATTAGTGAACGTTGGCGCGGATGAACTCGGCGATCGAGTCCATGCGCGAGCCGGGCTGAAATACTTCGGCGACGCCCAGCGCCTTCATCTGCGGAATGTCGGCGTCGGGGATGATGCCGCCGAGCACCACTATCACATCGTCCATCTGTTTTTCTTTCAAGAGCGCCATCAGGCGCGGGACGATGGTCGTGTGCGCGCCGGAGAGGATCGACAGACCGATGACCTGCGCGTCCTCTTGCTCGGCGGCGGCGACGATCATCTCCGGCGTCTGGCGCAGGCCGGTGTAGATGACCTCCATGCCGGCGTCGCGCAGCGCGCGCGCGATCACCTTGGCGCCGCGATCATGCCCGTCGAGGCCGGGCTTGGCCACGATCACGCGGATGTGTCTGCGCGGGGTTAACGCTGGAGTTGTTGATGAGGAGGCCACAGCGCATGATATTCAGGCGCGCCCCGCGAAGTCAAATGTCGCCCATTACAATCCACCAAGATCGTCGTCATCCCGAGCGCCGCAAGGGGCCTGCTGTTACTCAGTTGCGAAGTGCAAAAGCAGGTCCCTCGCGGCGCTCGGGATGACGACGTATTTAGGGTGATGGCTAGTTGGATGGAGATTCCAGCGAGATATTCGCGCGGTCGAGCAGCTTGCCGGTCGAGCGATCAAGCTCCACCCGCGCCTTGGCGTAGTTCACGCGCGCCTGCACCTCGGCGAGTTGCGCATTCAGCACGTCGCGCTGAATGCGAATGACGTTGTAGGAGACAGATGTCCCCGCGCGCAGTTTCTTCTCCTCGGCGTCGAGCGTCTGCGTGGCCAAGCCCACGGCGCGCTCGGCGGCGGTGACCTGCGCTTTGGTCTGCATCAAGCCGATGATGGCGTTCCGTACTTCGAGGCGAATCTGGTTGCGCGTGCGCTCCAACGACGTTTCGGCCTGCCGGAGATCGAGGCGCGCGCGCATATCGTCGGCCTGCGCCGCTCGATTGTGAGTCGAGAAGGAAAGAGAAAATCCGAAGGCGTACTCAGGGAAATCATATCGCGCATTCTGCGCCAGCGCCGAACCGAGCGAACTCTCGCGTCCGCCGTTGGAGAGCACGCCGAAGACGTTCAGCGCGGGCTTCAGCCGGCGGCGCGTAAACCCCGTGGCCACCTGCTGATTCAGGATGTTGCCTTCGCCCTGCGCCAGCTCCGGACGGCTGGACATGGCCGCGGCCACGGCATCTTCCAGCGCGGGAATATCGGAATCCTGCGGCTCGGGCAGGGGATCGAGCAACGTGATCCGCGCCGCGTTGACCGCATCATTCTCATCCGTCATCGACTTGCCGAACAAATTTTTCAGCCGCAGTTCGGCCACTTGCTGACTGGTTTGGGTGATGATCAAATCGCGCCGTCGCGCGGCCACTTCGGATTCGGCGGCAACCACGTCCAGCGGCGGCAGCGTGCCGATCTCGGCCTGGCGGCGATTGTCGTTCAATAAACGCTCGGCGACCACCAGCGCCTGGCCCGCCGACTCGACGCGCTTGCGCGATGCCGCGAGATCCCAATACTGATTCTCCGCCTGCGCCATGCCGGTCATCAGTTGCTGACGGAAAACCTCGCGCGCGATGCTGCGATTGCGTTCGGCGACATGCTCGAAACGCCGATTGATGGCGAAGCCCCAGCCCGCCAGCAGTTGCTGATTCATCTGGAAATTCAATCCCGAAGTAACCGAAGGATTGAACAGCAAAAATTGCTGCGTCGATTTTTGTCGCTGCGCATTGT
This sequence comes from Acidobacteriota bacterium, assembly GCA_009691245.1. Classification (NCBI taxonomy): domain Bacteria; kingdom Pseudomonadati; phylum Acidobacteriota; species Acidobacteriota bacterium. Next base: position 46,618 of record SHUM01000015.1, read on the forward strand.
AGCTGAGCGTGAAGCTGGTGCCGGACGTAAACGCCTGGACGTAGCGCGCCGAGAACGCCGTCGTCGATGTGGTAACGGTGGGCACGCCGGAGATGCGCGTCGAGTTCAGAGGACTGGTGGTCCGGTCCTGACTGAAGTTCACAGTGAATGACGGGTCGTAACTGCCGCGCGGCCCAACGTTCACCGCGCGCGCGTTGCCGCTGATTCCCCCGCCGCCTCCGCCACCACCACCACCTCCGCTGCCACCGAGTCCCGCGCCGATCGCTCCCGCGAAAAGTCCGCTGGGGACGCGCGCGCCGTCGGTGCCGCGCGGAGCCTGGCCAGCCTTGGCGCGCAGCAGGTCGGTCTCAGACATCTCCAGGTTGTAGCGCGCGGCGGCAAAATCCAGGTTGTTCTCCAATAAGAGTTGGAACAAACCATCCAGTGAAAGCTCCAGCGTTCCGTTGCGCAGGTTTTCGCTTAGTCTAGCGGAGTTGGCGGCAGCGGGAGCGGGCAACGTCTTCGCGCGAAACGGTTCGAGCGAGCGCGGAAACCATGCGTGATCATCCGCGTTGATTAAGCTGGATGCCGGCTTTGGAGTTGGCTCGGGCGACTGCGCCACGGCGCTGCCCGCGGAAAATGCGAACGCCAGCGTCATCCCCACCGTAGCGAGCAAGCGAGTCCACGGAATTGCGAGTGGCAGCGCGCCAGTCGTGCAGCGGTCCTTATGGCATGTGGGAACGGGACTCATCAGCGAGCCACCGCCGGAGTCAGGGACTTTGAGACGCTGCCGCTGAGCGCGTCCTGCAACTCGATGCCGTTGCGCGTCAGCGTTGCGCCCATGGCGCGGTCCATCTCCACCAATGCTTTCGAGTACCCGGCCACGGTCTGCACTTCGGCCTGTTGAGCGGCCACGTAGTCGCGCTCGCGCAAGATGAGTTGATAAGGAGTGGAAACGCCGGCGTCGAGTTTCTTCTGCTCGGCGTCGAGCGTCTGGCGAGCGAGGCGAGCTGCTTCCCGCGCTGCCTCCACCTGAGCTTTACCTTGCAGCAGTCCAATGATGGCTTGGCGCACTTCGAGCGAAACCTGATTCTGCGAGCGTAGCAGCGCGACCTGTTGCTGGCTGTTCTCCAGTTGCGCGCGGAGATTATCCGCCTGCGCCGCGCGATTGCGCACCGAGAACGAGAGACTCATGCCGCCGGCGGTCTCCGGGAAGTCATAGCTGAACGCCTGCCCCAGCGCGCCGCCCATGCCGCCCGTGGTCGGTGGCGTTGTGTTGGGGCTGTTGCCCTCCAGGCCCGAACCGGAAAGCAAAGCGAAGGCCGCGAGTTCGGGCAGCAGACTTTGTTTGGTGAAGCCAAGCGAAAGCGTCTGGTTTTCGAGATTCCCCTCGGCCTGCCGCAGATCAGGGCGATTCTCCAGCGCCGATTTCAGCGCGGCCTGCAACTCCGGGATATCCGCATCGCGCGGCGCGGGCATGGGAGCGGTGACCACAATGCTCGCCGTGTCCAGCGCCGGATCGTGCCGTCGCGTGAGCATGTTTTTCAGACGCGTCTCCTGCAACTGCATATTCGTCTCGGCAACGATCAAGTCGCGTTCGCGCGCGGCCACTTCCGAGTCGGCGGCCACCACGTCGAGCGGGGCCATGGTGCCGATCTCGGCCTGGCGGCGATTGTCCTCGCGCAGCTTGCGCGCCACGGTCAGCGACTGCGTGGCCACCTTCACGATTTCCTGAAAGGCCGCCAGGTCCCAGTAAGCGTTCTCGACCGCGACCAGAGCGGTGATCACCTGCTGGCGAAATACTTCTTCGGTGATGCGCCGGTTGTTGCGCGCCACGGTTACGAAGCGAAGGTTGGAGAGTTTGCCGCGCCCGTTCAGCAGCGGCTGGTTGATGCCGACGCTAAATCGTGTGGAGACGGCCGGGTTGAACAGGCGATTCTCGGTGGTGCTCTGGCGCAGTCCGCTTAAGGATACGAAGTAGCTGGTGCCGGTGGGAAACAGTTGCGCGTAGGAGCCGGAGTAGGATGTCGCGGTGCTGGTGGAAGTCGGCGTGCCGGAGATGACGATGGAGTTCAGCGGCGAGCTGACGCGGTCCCAACTGAAGCCGAAACTGACGGCCGGATCGAAGCTGCCCACCTGGCCGATGTTGACCGCGCCGCCGCCGCCGGTGATGCCGCCGGCCGAGCCGGTTCCGCCGCCGCCGGTGTCGCCGGTGACCCCCGCGCCGAGCGCGCCGGAGCTTAATCCGCTGGGGACCGACGCGCCCTGCACGCCGCGCGCGGCCTGGCCGGACTGGGTGCGCAGCACGTCCACATCGGCCATCGGCTTCAGATAACGCTGCACGGCGATGTCGAGGTTGTTCTCGAGCGCGAGCGCGAGCGCGTCAGAAAGTGAGAGTTCCAGTCGCCCATCGCGAATGAGATCGCGCAGGCGCGGGCCGTTCTCCAGTTGCAGCGCGGGCACGCCCTGCTGACGATAGGGCGCGGTCGAGCGCGGGAACCAATCAGTGCCGAGTGAAAAGTCGCGCAGGAATTCGTTGCCTGCCGGAGCATGGTTTTGCGCAGGCGCAGGCGAGTCTTGCGCGTGGGCCGCAGCGGCGGCCAGCAGAAATCCCAGGGCCAGCACGCGCGTGCTGGCCCGCCTGAATTTATGGAAGTGCATGGGGAACCCCCGAAGCGTCATAGCGAAGGGCATCTTCAAGATGCTGGGTAAAAAGGTGGTGCTAATCGTCCAATGTATCACATCCAAATCGCGTTGGCGGATCGGCCACCGAGGCACTCAGACACAGAGCGAACGCAAGAATGTTAGATTCACGAACCACTAAAAGGGTTTCTCTGTGCACCTTTGCGTCCTCCGCGGTTAATGCTCTTTCTTTCTTCGGAAGCGGAAGACCAGCACACCGTAGATGAATACGCAGAGCCAGAAGTCGATCAACAGGCCCAGGTCAATCTGATTGCGGCGGTGCCGCGCGTGCGGCGGCAGCCAGCGGTAGAGCAACGCGAAGTAAATGAAGTTGCCGCCGAGCACGGCGACAAAAGTCTTCCATTGGCGGCGCAGCAGGTCGCGCAGGCGCAAAGGGGGTGAGGGCGGACGAGTCGGCGTCGGCGTAGTCGGTGGCATAGTCGGTGGCATCAATTGAGGATACAATGGAGTTTCGCCGCGTGGTATTCCTTCTCTATGCAGATTCGTGTGCTATTCTTCGGGATTCTCAAGGACGTTATTGGCTGCGCCGAGCAGCACGTCCAACTCGACGCGGGTGCAGACCTGGCGCAGCTTTACGCTGCAATGGAAGCGAAATATCCAGGCCTCGCGCGGCATCGCTCCAGCCTGAAGTTCTCGCGCAACCGTGAGTTTGTGGACGCGCGGCAGCGGCTGGAAGACGGCGATGAAGTGGCGCTATTGCCGCCGGTGAGCGGCGGGGTCGAAGGCCGGAATTTAACCACAGAGGGCGCGGAGGAAAGGCGCTGGGTCGTTCGCATCACGCGCGAGCCGATTGACGTGCGCGCGCTGGAGGCTGAGGTGGCGCGCCCCACTGACGGCGCAGTCGTAACCTTCGCGGGCATCGTGCGCAACAACTCGAAGATGCCGCTGCCGCCTCCGAATGAAGCCACGCGCGTGGAGCGCGAGACGCTGTATATGGAATACGAAGGCTACGAGCCGATGGCGCTCGAAAAGATGCGCGAGATTTGCGCCGCGCTCGTCGCCGAGCATCCCATTGGGCGCATCGGCATGGTGCATCGGCTGGGGCGGCTGGAGATTGGCGAGGCCAGCGTGGTGATCGTGGTCGCCGCGCCGCATCGCCCGGCGGCGTTCACGGCCTGCCGCGCCGCCATTGACCAATTGAAGAAGATCGTGCCGATCTGGAAGAAGGAATACTTCCGCGACGGCGCCGTGTGGGTGGAGGGTGAGCGGCTGGGCGCGCCCGCCTCCTAACAGCTTGCTGAAAATTTTGTGCTGGTTGTCATTCCGAGCGGAGCGAAGAATCTGCTGTTAACCTTTGCAGTGAAAGCTAAAGCAGATTCCTCGCTCCGCTCGGAATGACAACTCACTGGTATTTTTGGATAGATTCTCGAAAGAGGAAATCATGTTTAACGAACGACGACCACCGATGTCTTCGATGCCCCGGGGGGGGGGGGGGCTCGCGCGGCCCGCGCCGTCCCAGTTCGCAGGGCGAAGGAGCGCAGGGGACTGGCCGGCCTCGGCCTGCCCAGCACAGCCCGGCAGCGCCTTCACAAAGCCAATTCGGCCCGGACCCGCGCGCTCCGGGCGCGCATCGTCAATCATCGGGCGGCCCGCGAGGACCTGGTGGTCCGCAGCACGGCGGTCCGCGGCGTCCCGGCACAGGCAGGCCGAGTCCGCGTCGCAGTGGCCCTGGACGCGGTGGCCTTGGGCGCGGCGGTCCGGAGCGTGGCGGTCCCAGCAGGCCGCGGCGCAACTTCGATGCCGAGGAGCCGGAAATCGACGAAACGCTCAGCGGCCCCATCGAGGCCGATTACCTGAAGACGCTGGTGGAGGCGCGCGCGTCCATCGAGGTGCATCTGCGCAACGGCGAGACGCACTCCGGCACTATCGAATACTATGACCAGCGCTTCATCCGCCTGACGCCGCAAGGCGCGTCCAACAAATTTATTTTCAAGCATGACATCAAGTACATGCTGGAGAAGTAACGCGGTGTACGACAGCGCGCAGGCTACCACGGCACGATTTGGGTGCCGTGGGTGTTTCGCTCCGGCGTATACCAACGCGAATGCCCACGGCAGCAGCGCAAATGTTTGCGGAACTAATGCGAATGCCCACGGCAAACCGTACCGATCCCCGCTGGGGATCCATAGGACAGCCGGGGGCACCGCCCCCGGACTTGATGCCTCCAAAGCGCGACGACCCTGAAAGGGTCGTACAGATCGAGCGGCAACGGAGGACGCACAGTTTGTACGACCCCTTCAGGGTCGGTGGATTATTGGAACGTGGTCACCGGGGGCGAATGCCCCCGGCTACACTCTGCATCCCCTGCGGGGATGTACGGGGTTGAGAGGATGTGATGGTTGCGGAGATGGGCGCGGTGACATTCTCAATCTAAAAATTCTAACGGAACGGATTATTAATCATCCATGAGCGAAATGCTGAGTACTACCTGCGACATTGCCCGCGCGGCGGGCGCGATACTGATGGAGTTCTTCGAGCGGCGCGTGCGCGTCGAGTACAAGGGCGACGTGGACATTGTCACCGAGGCCGACCGCACGTCGGAGAAGTACATCATCTCGCAACTGCGCGAGAAGTTTCCCGAGCACTCCGTGATCGCCGAGGAAGGCGGCGGCTATGAACGGGCCTCGGGTTACGCGGCGGGCTACACCTGGTACATTGATCCGCTGGACGGCACCACCAACTTCGCGCACAGCTTTCCGGTCTTCGCCGTGTCGATGGGTCTCAAGAAGGACGACGAGATGGTGCTGGGCGTCGTCTACGATCCCACGCGCAATGAAATGTTCGCCGCCGAGAAGGGGCAGGGCGCTACGCTGAACGGCAAGCCCATGCGCGTGTCGTCCATCGCGCGGCTCGCAGAGGCGCTGGTGGCCACGGGCTTCCCCAGTCAGCGGCGGCACCAGAATCCCAACATCCATTTCTATCACCAGTTCAACATGAACTCGCACGGCGTGCGCCGCCCCGGCTCGGCGGCAACGGACCTGGCCTACGTCGCCGCAGGCCGCCTCGATGCGTTCTGGGAGTTCAACCTGCACCCCTGGGACGTGGCCGCGGGCAAGCTGCTGGTCGCGGAAGCGGGCGGCCGCGTGTCCGACTCGACCGGCGCGCCGCACACCATGCAGAGCAACGCCGTGATGGCCTCGAACGGCCTGCTGCACGATCAAATGCTGAAAGAGTTCAACAACCTCTTCGCCGGCAAGTACGCCGCCGCGCTGCCCCCGCTGGTAAGGCCGGCGTAGTGTTTTCACTCAAACCAGAAACGGCTTGTAGAATTTGGTGGTGAAGCGCGGGCGCGCCAGCTTGCTGGGGATTTTTACGTCGCCGGGCTGGAGCCATTGGGTTTGAATGGGCGAGGCGTTTCCGCCCAGCGTGTGAATCGCCACCTGGTTATACTCTTGAGCGAATTGGTGCCATAGCGGGTCCGTCGGGTTCGAGCAGCAAGGATCAAACGAAAACGACACGCCCGGTCCGCTCGAATAAATTCCGAAAGTCTTCCGCGCCTTCTCGGGGCGGTGAACAAAATAGGCCGCCCAGCCCTTGGGCGCGAATCCCGTGCGTTCCTAAAACGCCTTGGTGAGTTTGTAGCTTTCCACGATGACGCGGGTGAGTTGCCCGAGGTCGTGTTCGTAATACTGAAAATCAAGACGACGCTCCCCGGGCGACGGCCGCCAGTATTCATTCACGAAATCATGGCGCGAATAGACCAGCCCCTTGGGCTGCGGCGGCAACGGGACGCCGTCCATGCCGTGCTGGATGACCAGGCGCTTGGCGAGTCGATATTCATCGCACACCGGCTGCGACGCGGCGGGAGTGGCGGCGCCAGGCCCCGCCTTGAAGCGCTGATCGCAGAAACTCAGCAGGTGTTGCAGAATCACGATGGCGAAGAAAGCGTCGCACTCCTCGCGCATGCGCAGCAGAGCGGCGGCAAGATTCTCCGGCGAGTCCGCGGGCACCAGCGAGATGTCCGAGCGGCAGAGTGTGGCCGGACGCACCTCAAGCTGGCACTCGACCACAATGCCGGAAAGTCCGAACGAGCATTTGAACTCATGGAATGCCGCGCCGTCTTTATGGTCAGACAGCGTGCGCAGGTCGCCGTGCTCATCGACATAGGTCAGGGCGACGACATGCGCGGAGAAGTAGCCGGGGGCATCCAGCGACGATTCCTTGGTATCGCCGACGGCGACGGAGCCCACGGTGGCTTCTCCGATCTCCGCCTGAAACGCGATTTCCACGCCACGCGCCTGGAGCCACAGGTTCAGCTTCTTGAGCCGACACCCCGCCTGCACGCGGACCACCTGACGCCCCGTGGCATCGTGCTCGAGGCCCAGGACTTCATCCAGCTTGCGCGTACACAGCATGGTTCCTTCATCATTGACGAAAGTGGAGGTAACCGAGAGCAGCGCGCCCACCGGATTCACCGGCGATGGAAACCGCTCCGCATCACGCACCACGGCCTGCACGTCAGCGTAGCTTAAAGGCTCCGCATAGACGGCCGGCTTCGTCGCGTAGCTCAATCCCCAATTGCTGTATTCGCGGCCTTCAGTTTCGAGCAACCCCTGGAAGGGTTGCGCCTCACCCGCTTGGCCCTGGTCTGCGTTAGCATTCATGGTTTTTAGTGAGTCATTTCACTCGGCATATTGCGCGAACGCAGGCCATTATTCCTTGCTCACACCCTGTTGTAAAGGGAAAGAAGCAACTTCTCCGAGCCGCGACAGTGATGGAGTGGCCATGATGCTCGCTGGAGTGGCCATGATGCTCGCTGGCACGGCCACGTCCCGGCCGCACGAACCGTCCCGGTCAGTGGTTTGGGTTTTTCATTCCATCACCGAATCGCGTTCATCAATATGGTGGCCGCTCCATCACTGTCGCGGCTCGGAGAAGATCCGCAATCAACGCCGCTTCTTCTGCTCGTTCTCCGCGATGCGTGCCTTCACCAGCTTCTTCACCAGAGCGGCGGGCAGGGGCTTGTCCAGCGGGAAGTGGATCGTGCCGCCTTTGGATGTGGGATAGTCCTTCAGTTCTTTTGCGAGCGTCCTCATGATTGTCGTGCTCATCCCGAATAAACTGCAATGGTTGGTGAACGCGGCGAACGCCACCAATATCCCTTTATATTTGTACAACGGTATGCGGTAGCTGATGCCCTCGGTCGTCTCCTACGGCGCCACGGACTTGATCGCCGCGCGAATCTTCTGCAACGTGCCGCGCGCGGGCTCCGGCACGCCAGCGAGATATTCGTCCACCGTCATCGCAACGAGATTGCGTTTCGCGTCCGATGAGCGATCGCCAGCGGTCGATTTTTTCATGATCTCAATCCCCTAATGGAATTTCATTCCGGTCTAACGGTAGAGTCTAGCACCCGGCTGGGCGATGCCAAACACGTGAATGAGAGCCGTTCCGCCTGTTCCCGAATTACCAGACGCAACCCGGGTTGAGATGGAGTATGATCGCGCTGAAGAACCATTGTGAGGGAGGTAGCTTATGTTGCGCATTGCGACGTTTAACTTGGAGAACCTGTTCACACGTCCGACGGCAATGAATGAAAATAGCGACGCGGTTGGCCGTCAGGCCATCGAAGATCATGCGGTGCTGAACGGCATTGTTGCCAAGGAAGTCTATACGGCGAATGACAATGCGCGGCTGATTACACTGTCGAATCGTTACAAGTTTCATGTGCTCAGTCCACCAGTCAATGCCTTCGTCCAGTTGCAGAAAATTCGCGGGAAACTATTCCGCAAGCCACAGAATGGCCCGCTGGAGGTCGTCGCCAATGGCCGAGGCGATTGGACAGGATGGTTTGAGCTGAGGCGGGACGATGTCAGGTGGGAAGCAACTTACAACACGGGACGCGTGATCTCCGAAGCGCATGCCGATATTCTCATCCTCGTTGAAGTGGAAAATCGCCCGACGCTGAAGCGATTTTGCAAACAGGTGCTCGATGTTGAATTTCAAAGCGCATACCCGCACTTCATGGTGATTGACGGCAACGATGATCGCGGAATTGATGTGGGAATCGCCAGCCGCTTTCCCATTGTCCAGATGCGCTCGCATGTGGATGATGCCACACCGGCTGGAGGGGAGGTGTTCTCACGCGACTGTCCCGAATACGATATTGATCTTCCGGGCGGCAAGCGCATGGTGATTCTGCCGAATCACTTTAAGTCAAAACGGAATGGAGACAATCAGGCCTCCATCAATCGCAGGAAAGCTCAGGCTGAGCGGGCTCACGCCATCGCTGTTGTGGCGCTCTCGCGCTCTGATCTGGTCGTGGTGGGCGGAGACCTCAATGACGTTCCCGATAGCGTCCCCTTGGCCGCGCTGTTTACGGACGGCTTTGCCGATGTAATCAACCATCCGAACTATCCAACGGATCGGCCAGGAACCTATGGGACCGGCCTTAAGACACAGAAGCTGGACTACCTGATTCTGTCGCCCAAGCTGCAAGCCAAGTTGCAGGATGTCGGGATTGAGCGGCGGGGGGCGTATCACCCAAACTTGTGGGAATCATTCGATACCGTAAAGAAATCGGCTGACGAAGCCTCGGATCATCATCTGGTGTGGGCGGATTTCAATCTTTAAGGCTGGCGGCGCTACATACAACTACGCAAAATTGAAAAGATTTTTCGAGTTTTTCAAATTTTATTGAAACAGAAATGCGCGTACCGAGATTCTTTGGAAAATTTGGGTGATTTGGATTTTCTGGAAAATTTTGGGCTTGGCAACGAGTCGGTGGGGTTTCACCGAGGATCACCCTATATCCATACTAAGGCGCGAAATTTTCCAAAGATGCGCAATTTGCGGAATTTTTCGGAGCGCAGGGTGGGGAGGCCGGGTAGTAAGCCGGTAGTAAGTATGTGCGGCGGGGCGAAGCTCCGGCGAACACGAGTGGTGACGGCGGCGGAATTTGGGAAACGACAGGTTGGCTAGACCGCGCCCCATTAGTGGTCAGGTTGGAATATCCTGTGAAAGTGTGCACTTTGGGCACAACCGCATATTCCGCGAATCTGTCAGCCTGAAGTCAGCCAGAAGTCAGGCGAATATTTGGTGAACATCTTGCGCCGCGCGGCATAATTTTTGGGATGGAATCTTGGGCGTGATCGCGCGGACTTGGCGACCGGTTATTGGGATGATTTTGGTTGCTCGGTGGGCAGGCCGGACTCGGTCCATGTGCGCCAGCCGCCGGCGAGTGAGAGGACGCGGCGGTAGCCCATCTTCTGGAGGTTGTCCGCGGCGAGCGCCGAGCGGTACCCGCCGCCGCAGTAGAGAATGATCTCGGTGGCGGGGTCCGGCACGAGCGTCTCAATGTCGCGCTCGATGATGCCTTTGCACAAATGTTGTGCAGTGGGAATGTGTCCGGCGGCGAACTCGCTCGCCTCGCGCACGTCGATCAAAGCCTGAGTGTGGCTGCTATCGAGACGCGTGGCCAGCTCCGGCGCGGTGATTTCGGCGACGCGCGATTGGGCGTCCTCGACGATCTTTAGGAAGCGCGGCGAGTGTTGGTGAGCCATAATGTTCTCCTGCGCGGTGCGTTCAAAGGCCCATAAATAGACCGTGTAGCACGTATGCCCCAAAATGCAGCAGGTGCTTGTCCTTTGCTTCCTCTGCCTCGTGCCTCCTCAGCCTCGATCCCTACTGCACCATCTCGGCCGCCGCATTCTCTCTGCTGGCCGGAAGATGCGAGGCGTGATGGTGCACCAGATACCAGTTGCCGTCGCGCTGCACGAAGAGGTTGGTGGATTGCACCAGCGCGTTCTCGAACGAGCCATCGGCGGCGGAGGATATTTTCTCCACGCAGCAGACCCAGGCCACCGACTCCTCCACGCGCACCGTTTGCAGGCTTACGGAGAGGCGCAGGAAGCGCGTGTTTTCGAATATCCTCTGCCAGCTTTCGCGGATCGCTTCCCAGCCCTCGATCAACTCCCATCCAGGATGGACACAGCGCGCCGCGTCGTCCTGCACCCACACAGCGTCCATCTGCTCCAGGCTGAGCGACTGCGCGGCGCGGTAAAAGTTCTTGTTGGCTTCCAGCACTGCTTCTTGTTCAGGAGTCATCGTTACCCTTTATTCATAGGCCTCTGAGCGATCGGCACTGGCGCCAGCTCCTCGCCGGACGGCGTTCCAGCAGCGCTTCCTGCCGCACTCCACAAAGATAGGCATTATAGCATTGCACCAGCTATCCCCTGCTGCGCGCGTGCAATTGCCTGATCCGATTCTGTCGAAACCTTTTTCGCGGCCAAGGGTTTATACTACTTCTATATGTCCGCAGGAGGTGTGTATGCACGCAATGATAAGGAATGCGCGAATGGTGTTGCTGGTACTCACCATGGTGATGGCCGCAGTTGGTGCCAGCGCATCGGCGCAAGAGGCTGCCGCGCCGGCGCAGTCGTCCACGCTGCCTGCGAGCACTGCGCCACCCAGCGCTGCGCCAGTTGACGCGGTGATCGCCGTGCCGACGCGCACGCGCATCCCATTGGTATTGGTCAACAGCGTCAGCACCAAGAACGCGCAGCCTGGCGACCGCGTCTATTTGCAGACCGCGTTCCCCATCGCCGAAAGCGGGCGCATCGTGATTCCCGAAGGCAGCTACGTTACCGGTACGATCACCGAAGTGAAGCGGCCCGGTCGCGTGAAGGGGCGCGGGGAAATCTATGTGCGCTTTGACACGCTGATGCTGCGCAACGGCGTGCAGCGCGACTTCCGCGGCACAGTCAGCGCGGTGGACGGCTCGCAGCCGAATCTCTCCGAGAAGGAAGGGAAGATCGAAGGCGACTCGAGCAAGGCCGACGATGCAAAGACTATTGCAGGGACCGCCAGCACAGGGGCAATTATCGGCGGGGTATACAATGACAATGCCCTCGGCACACTTGTTGGGGGCGTAGGTGGCGCGGCGGCGGGCATGATCGGGGTGCTGCTGACGCGAGGCAACGAGGTGCAACTGTTGCGCGGCACGTCGCTCGAGATGCAGCTCGATCGCGAGCTGCGCTTCGCGCTCTCTGAACTTGATTTTCAGCCCGCTCCATACGGCGCGCCGCTGCCGACTCCAGCGCCGCAGACCGGCGGGTCGCTCGGTCGCGGAACAAGTTTCCCCAACACCAGCGGACCTTTCCCCAGACCTTAGCTCATGTCCCAGATCGAGCAACGGATGTTTAGGTCCCAGCTATCTCACAGGATAGTTTAATCATTTCAATAGTTAAGCGTTGACGTGCCTACTTCCATCTGCTATCCTTAGAAGGTTCCGCAGTCCTCTTGCTCCTTGCCATAGCGATGCCTATGGGGAGCGAAGGCGTGTTTCCTCCGGTGTATTGAACGGAGAGGCCGGTGGAATCGTGAACTGAGGACTGGCGACGAAGAGTTTTGTGAGAGAGGGAATCGTACGTGCCCACATTTAATCAATTAGTGAAATCAGGCCGCAAGCGGATGCGCGTCCGCACCGCGAGCCCGGCGTTGCAATCGTGTCCGCAGAAGCGCGGCGTCTGCACGCGCGTTTATACCACGACGCCGAAGAAGCCGAACTCCGCGTTGCGCAAAGTGGCGCGCGTACGGCTGACCAACGGCATTGAGGTAACGGCGTACATTCCAGGCGTGGGACACAACCTGCAGGAGCACTCGATTGTGCTGATCCGCGGCGGTCGCGTGAAGGATCTTCCCGGCGTGCGCTATCACATTATCCGCGGCACACTGGACACGGCCGGCGTCGCCAATCGCAAGCAGGGCCGCTCCAAGTACGGAGCCAAAAAGCCCAAGTCGTCCTAAGCAGGCTGTGCGTCGGTTCAGACGGTGAAGATTTGCAATGCAGATTTTTCGCTCGGCTTCATTTGAAAATTAGCACGGAGCAATTGGGGATTTAGCAATACGGTTTTTGAGTTCGGCTTGCGGGCAAAGATCCCGCGGCCCGGAGGGGAGCAAGTCTCTAGAATGCCTCGTAAGGGACACATAGCGCGCCGCGTAATCAATCCAGACGGCGTATACAAATCGGATCTGGTTGTGAAGTTTATCAATTCGCTGATGTACGGCGGCGAAAAATCCGCCGCGGAAAACATTTTCTATACGGCGATGAAGCAGGTTGAGGTGAAGGCGCAGACCGATGCGCTCACCGTATTCAAGAAGGCGCTTGAGAACATCAAGCCGGTGATGGAAGTTAAAACCCGCCGCGTCGGCGGTGCCAACTACCAGATTCCGGTGGAGGTCGGGCCGGACCGCCGCGTCAGCCTGGGCATTCGTTGGCTGATCAGCTTTGCCCGCGCGCGCAGCGAAAAAGGCATGATCGATAAGCTCGCTGGAGAGTTGCTCGATGCCTTCAATAACAAGGGTTCTGCCGTAAAGAAGAAGGAAGATACCCACCGCATGGCCGACGCGAACCGCGCGTTTGCGCATTATCGCTGGTAACTTTTTTCAGTTCGAATTAGATCGCAGGCGCGAGCTGAGGCCGTGCCGGTCGGTTGCCATATGCGCTTTCTGAACCAGTCTAAATCGCAGTTGAGCAATACGTACGAGCGCGAATCGGATAGCAGCAATCTAATTTTGCAAGGAGTATTTCCCGCTAGCACCACCCCCGGAGCCGGAACCGAAATTTTATGCCACGCTCGCACCCATTAGAGAAGACGCGCAACATCGGCATCATGGCGCACATTGATGCTGGTAAGACCACTACCACTGAGCGCATCCTCTTCTATACCGGAATCACCCACCGCATCGGTGAGGTGCATGACGGCACCGCGACCATGGACTACATGGCACAGGAGCAGGAGCGTGGCATCACCATCACCTCCGCTGCCACGACCTGTTTCTGGCGCGATATTCGCGTCAACATTATTGATACGCCCGGCCACGTGGACTTCACGGCGGAAGTGGAGCGTTCGCTGCGCGTGCTCGATGGCGCAGTCGCCGTGTTTGATGCGGTGGCCGGTGTGCAGCCACAGTCAGAAACCGTATGGCGCCAGGCCGATAAGTACGGCGTGCCGCGCATCTGTTTCATCAATAAAATGGATCGTGTTGGCGCGGATTTCGATCGTAGCGTCGAGACCCTGCGCACGCGGCTGAATGCGAAGCCTGTTCCGATTCAACTGCCCATCGGCAAGGAAGATTATTACCAAGGCGCGGTGGATCTGTTCAAAATGAAGGCGGTCATTTTCAGCAGCGAAACCCTGGGCGCTGAATTTGAAGTCGGTGAGATTCCCGCCGAGTTGCTGGTAGCGGCCAAGGCTGCGCGCGACTTCATGGTGGAGACGATCAGCGAGCACGACGATGCTCTGATGGAAAAGTATCTGGGTGGAGAAGAAATCAGCGAAAGTGAACTGCGCGCCGGTCTGCGTCGCGCTACCATCTCCTTGAAAGTGGTGCCGGTTGTTGCGGGTACCGCGTTCAAGAATAAGGGTGTGCAGCCGCTGCTCGACGCCGTGATCGACTTCCTGCCATCGCCACTGGATATTCCTCCGATCACCTGCGTTGACATGGACGGCAAGCCCGCCGAGCGCAAGGCAAATGACAGTGAGCCGTTCGCGGCATTGGTTTTCAAAATTATGACCGACCCCTTTGTGGGGCAGCTTTCCTTCCTGCGCGTATATTCCGGAGTCTTGAAAGTCGGCACGGGCGTGTTGAACGCCACACGCAACAAGAAGGAACGTGTCGGGCGTCTGCTGAAAATGCACGCCAACAAACGCGAAGATATTGATGAGGTGTACTCGGGCGACATTGCCGCTGCGGTGGGACTGAAAAACGTAACTACGGGCGATACCATCTGCGATGTGGCTCTACCTGTTGTTCTCGAAAACATTGATTTCCCGACGCCGGTGATTTCGGTTTCCGTTGAGCCCAAGACCAAGGCCGATCAGGACAAGATGGGCGTGGCGCTCAGCAAGCTGGCGCAGGAAGATCCCACGTTCAAGGTTCACACCGATCCCGACACGGCGCAGACATTGCTCTCCGGTATGGGCGAGTTGCATCTTGAGATCATCGTGGACCGCATGATGCGCGAGTTCAACGTGGCCGCCACAGTCGGCAAGCCGATGGTGGCGTATCGTGAAACGATTCGCAAGTCGGCCGAGGCCGAAGGCAAGTACATCCGTCAGACCGGCGGACGTGGTCAGTACGGCCACTGCAAATTGTCTGTCGAGCCGATGGAACCCGGCAAGGGCTTTGAGTTTGTCAATAAAGTTTTTGGCGGATCGATTCCTAAGGAATATATCAAGCCGATTGAAGAAGGCATCAAGGAAGCGATGGAAGGCGGCGTGCTCGCTGGCTTCGAGATGGTCGATGTGCGCGTAACGCTGCTGGATGGCAGCTACCACGATGTGGACTCCTCGGAAATGGCGTTTAAGATCGCTGGTTCGATGGGCTTTAAGGAATGCGTGAGACGTGCCAAGCCGGTGCTGCTGGAACCCGTGATGAGCGTGGAAGTGGTCGTTCCGACGGATTATATGGGTGAGGTCATCGGCGATCTGAACAGCCGCCGCGGCCGCATTGATGGCATTGAGGAGCGCGCCGGCACACAGATCATTAAATCATTCGTGCCGCTGGCCGCTATGTTCGGTTATGCCACGGACCTTCGCTCGCGCACGCAGGGCCGCGCCAGCTACACCATGCACTTCGGACGCTATGAAGAGGCTCCGGCCTCCATCGCCGAAGAAGTGATCGCCAAGCTACAGGGGCGTACAGTCGAAAAATAACATTTGAGATAGAGTTAGGGCTTCTGGCTCGCGCAACTAAACAACTACAGTTCGAGATCAAACTGAGAGGGCAGCGATGGCGAAGGAGAAATTTGACCGATCGAAACCGCATTTAAATATCGGGACGATTGGGCACATTGATCACGGGAAGACGACGTTGACGGCGGCGATCACGAAGGTGCTGAGTAAGCACGATCCGAAGATTCTGTTTCGGTCGTT